>NZ_WSPP01000063.1:0-101565 GCF_009767705.1 Myroides sp. LoEW2-1
CTCTTAGTTTAGACTTGTTCAAGGCCTAATTTGGATTGACTCTACTTACTTTTTCTATTCCTTCGATCTTTTTAATATTATTGATCATTTTCTTGAGAATATCATTATTTGGTACAATTACAGTGATTGATCCCTTAAATATTCCTGCATCTTCGCTTAATGAGATACTTCTGATATTACTCACTTTACTCTCCATGATTATTTTGGTAATCTCTGTAGTAAGTCCAGCTGAGTCCAATCCTGTGATATTAATTGTCGCTTCAAAGTTGGCTGCTGTTGAAGAATCTACCCATTGTGCATTCATGATGCGATAAGCGTAATTTGAACGCATGCTGATGGCATTTGGACAATCTGTACGATGTACTTTGATTCCTTCATTTATTGTTACAAATCCAAATACGTCATCTCCTGCGATTGGATTACAACAGGTTGCTAACTTGTAATCTAATTTCTCTTTTTCTTTGCCAAATACTAATAAGTCAGGCGTTTTAGTATCGCTGCTTTCATTGTTGATAGCAGGGATAGAAGGGGCTCTTTTAATAGTCTTCTTGAAGAAATTAAACAGTGTGTTATTTCGGTTAGAAGCATATTCTTTTAGCTGTGTATTGTCTATCACTCCAGCTCCAATGCGATAAAACAGGTCTTGACTGGTTTTTAGTTTAAAGTGAACAACCATTTCGTTGATCACTTTTTCATCCATATTCACCTTAAGGTGTTTTAACTTGCGCTGTAGTTGCTCTTTTCCATCATCGGCAATCTTCTTAGTGTCTTCATTTAAAGCACTTTTTATTTTATTTCTCGCCCTTGAGGTTGTGACATAGTCTAACCAGCTGACACTTGGTTTTTTACTTTCTGAGGTGATAACTTCTACTTGATCACCACTGACTAAAACGTGGTTCAAAGGAACCAATCGTCCATTTACGCGTGTTCCCCTTGTTCTCAAGCCTACTTCTGAGTGAATAGAAAAGGCAAAGTCTAAAGCAGTCGCTCCTTTTGGAAGGGATTTAATCTCTCCTTTTGGCGTAAACAAGTAAATTTCTTTTGCGTATAAACTTAATTTGAAGTCTTCTACAAAGTCTACAGCATCTGTCTCTGCATTTTCAAGGGCCTCTTTCAATTGGTTAAGCCACTTGTCTAAGCTGTTTTCTTCTGTGATTCCCTGCTTGTATTTATAGTGAGCTGCATATCCTTTCTCTGCAATTTCATCCATTCGCTCACTTCTAATCTGTATTTCTACCCATCTACCTTTTGGTCCCATCACAGTAATGTGCAAGGCCTCGTAACCAGTAGATTTAGGAGCAGAAATCCAATCCCTTAGCCTGTTTGGGCTGGGTCTAAAGTGATCAGTTACAATGGAATATATTTTCCAAGCAATGAATTTTTCATCGTGTGGTGTTGATTTATAGATAATTCGAAGGGCAAATTTGTCGTATACTTCATCAAAAGTTACATTTTGAGCCTTCATTTTTCTGCGTATGGAGTAAATCGACTTAGGTCTTCCCTTCATCGAATACTCGATTTGTTCTTCATCTAATGATTCTTTCAGTATATCCGTTACTGATTTGATATAGGCAAGCTGCTCCTCATTAGATTCTTGCATTCTGTTTACAATATCCTTGTATATACGGGGTTCTGTATATTTTAAACCGAGATCTTCTAACTTAGTTTTGATGTTAAATAACCCCAAACGATGAGCAAGGGGGGCATAAATATACAGGGTTTCTGAAGCAATCTTAGCTTGCTTGTAGTCTGCCATGCTCTCCATCGTCTGCATATTGTGCAAACGGTCGGCAATCTTAATAAGGATAACGCGAACATCATCATTTAAAGTCAATAGCATCTTGCGGTAGTTTTCCGCTTGCATAGAAATATGCGGGTCTGGTTCTAATAAAGCCATTTTAGTTAAACCTTCAACTATCTTAGCTATTTTAGGATTGAACCATTCTTCAATTTGCTTGACTGTGATATCCGTATCTTCTACTACATCATGCATTAATGCAGAGGCAATAGAAGTGGCTCCCAACCCAATCTCTGAGGCAACTATTTTAGCCACAGCAATAGGGTGGAAGATATATGCTTCACCTGATTTACGTCTTTGATCTTTGTGCGCCTCTACTGCAACATCAAATGCTTTGCGAATTAGTTTTTTATCTTCATCATTTAGTGTTTGATAACTAATTTTCAGTAACTCTTTGTACTCTTTTGCAATCGCTTTGTTCTCTAATTCAATCTCTTCCTCTGTCATAAAAATAATAGCACTTAAATGAGTTTGTATATTGTATTAAATATATGAAAAAATCAAATTAGCCTTAGTATGACAACTGTTAAAAGTTATTATACTGGCCGTAGTTTTTTCAGTTTTTTGATCTCCCAAATGAAAAAAACGCTTTTGAATCTATTTTACCAAGGGAAAATAGAAAAAGTAGGTTTGTAATTTGATAGGGGGTAGCAATTTTTTTAGATTGTTAATCTTCTTACAAATATAAGATTAAATTGAAGATTTTGTATTTGACTTTCTATGTATTGTCAATAGATATTTCTATTGCGTTATAAATAATTGCAATTGCTCTTTAATTCTGTTTCTTCATTATTTTATTTAGCTTTTCTCTTATGATTCTTGGTGATTTTTACTTGAGATCAAGTGTCTGTACAATAAGGTGATGTTACAATGGAAGGAATAGAGCGGGAGGGTGAGCAATGTTTGTGGTACTATCGTTATACGTGTTTGATTTAAGTTAGTTGTCTATCTTTAATTGGGATGTTGTGATTAGTATGCTTGGAGGACTCTGTGTTTGGGATATACTATTTCTCGTATAAACTCTAATTTACTCTTGTATCGTTTGCGTATGCACTTTTTTCTTCAACTGTATTTTACCTACTAATAGCAGTAATTTAATTTTTACTTTTTTGTCAGAATCCGTGAAGTAATGGCGACGTGTATTAAAAATCAAATTGACAAGAAACAGAATATCACTTTTAAAAACTGGTAGGTAGATGATCTATTACTTACACTTATAATAGGAAGGGCTACTTATCACTTTGTGCTCATCTGATAAGAGATAGATTGCGAGTATCTGGTACTTTTCTTGCGCCTTTCTTCGAGAAAACCGCGCTTTTGGCCAGTAAACCCCAAGGAAACTGCAAGAAATCCCCAAGAAAGCGCAAGGAATCCCCCTTAATTAAGCATGGGAATCTGCTTTTTATGGCTGCTTTCTTTTTTCGACCATCTTAGTGATTTAGAGAATAGTGTATATTGAAGTGTCCTCGGGTCTATAGTTGTGAATGAGTATCATTAATTCAAAATCCGAGTTAGCCCAATATCGCAACGCAATGCTATTTCTTTGATTCTTCATTAACTCTAAAACCGGATTATGGCATGTTTGTATTACTAATGCTGACTTATTTTGTTTAATGAGTCGTCGTTTATAGGTCTATCGTCCCTTTTGGGTTATAAGCACTTATTCTACATTGTCTCTTTTCGGATGCTGAATTTGCATCGAGATTATCTATAGAGTAGTTCATTGTGATAGTATTGGAAAGGCACAAAAAAAGCGATGAGATCTTCATCGCTTTTTTGTTTTTATTTAAAGTCCCTTTGTCTTTTTGCTTCAAACAATAAAATCGCCGCCGCAACTGAAACATTCATGGAGTCAATTTCTCCACTCATAGGGATAATAATATTCTTTGTACTGGCCTCTCTCCAGGGCTGTGTAAGTCCTGTAGCTTCAGTACCAACTACAAAAGCAGTTGCAGAGGTGTAATCTCTTGTGTGATAACTGGTCGAATCTTGTAGAGTAGCACAATAAATGGCTATATTTTTTTGCTTTAAAAAAGCAATAGCTTCTTCTGTACTTGCCATGGCTATTTGGTTGGTAAACACGCAACCTACACTTGAGCGAATGACGTTTGGATTGTACAGGTCCGTTCTGGGATTCGCGATGATAACAGCATCTATATTTGCAGCATCAGCTGTGCGCAATATTGCTCCTATATTCCCTGGTTTTTCGGTAGCTTCAGCTACAAGAATAACTGGGTTATCTGACAATTTTAAATCGGATAGGCTCAGTTCTTTTGTTCGTGCAATAGCCAAGACTCCTTCTGTGGTATCTCGATAGGCAAGTTTTTGATAGACCTCTTTAGATATCTCTATTAATTCTGTAGATTGATTCAGATATGGCTTTAATTGGTCAAGAGAAATAATATCAGCTTGATACAAAATAGTGTTTATTTGATAGTTTCCTTTTGTAGCTAATTCTATTTCTCGAAGGCCCTCAATTAAAAATGTACCAGATTGTCGTCTGTTTTTTGACTTTTCTTGCAGTTGTACAATGCTTTTTATAAAGCTGTTTTGAGGACTTTCTATCTTTTTAGTAATCATATTATAACTTTCCTTTTGCCTTGATTTCGAGGTATTTGTTTATTGTGTTTATCGACAATTCATCTGGTTTGGTTAGGACAGACATGATACCGTATTTGGTAAGTTCATTGACGATTAAACGCTTTTCAAAGTTAAATTTTTCTGCGATAACTTTGTCAAATATATGATCGGTATTTAATGCCTTTTTATTGGCAAGCTTTGTAAGCTCTGTGTTTTCGAAAAAGACCACTAATAACAAATGACTTTTAGCAATGGCTCTAAGGTACTTTAACTGTCTATTCAAATTCGATAGGGATTCGAAGTTTGTATATAAGATAATTAAACTGCGATGTGTGATATTGTATTTTATTTGGTTGTAAATCAATCCAAAATCACTTTCCTTAAAGTTTGTTTCTATACTGTAGAGTTGCTCTATTATTTTGGTTAAGTGACTTTTTTTGTTTTCAGCCAAAATTTTGTTTTCTACTTTATTCGAGAAAGTCATCATACCGATGCGGTCATTTTTTTTAATGATGACATTGGACAATGCTAAAGTTGAATTGATAGCATAATCTAATAAGGTCATTCCATTAAAGGGCATTTGCATGGTTCGACCTTTGTCCAGGATACAGTAAACATTCTCTGTGTTTTCATCCAAAAATTGGTTGACCATTAACTCATTTCGCTTAGCTGTTGCTTTCCAGTTGATAGTGCGTATATCATCTCCGATGACATATTCCTTTATCTGTTCAAATTCCGTAGTCTGACCAATTTTGCGTATTTTCTTTAAACCAAAGGCAAATTTGTTTTTAGAAAAAGCTATTAAGTCGTACTTCTGCATTTGAATGAAAGAAGGATAGCAGGCCAAGTTCTGTTTGTCTGAGAATGTGTATCTTTTTGCAACTAACTTTAAAGGTGAATTAACAAAAATATTAAGTTTGCCGAATTGATAAACTCCGCGTTTTTTGGGAATTAAGGCGTATTGAAAATTTTGTTTTTCATTGCTTTTAATCCTTTGTTTTATAGTGAAATCTCGCTTTTGAAATTGAAAGGGGATTTCATCAATAATTTGACAGTCTATCGAAAAAGTGTATTTGTTTTGTACAGCTATTTTTATTGGATTTTCATCTCCATTTGACAGGCGTTCAGGTAGTGTTCTCTCAGCTACTATTTTGTTATTACCTAAAAATAGAGCCATTATATCGGACAATATTGCAATTAAGAAAAGCCATAGTAATATCCATACCAAATCGTAGAGGACTGGTACAAAAAAGGATATGACGAACAGGCAGATAATTACTCCAAAGCCTATATATACTCCTTTTAAAAGGTATAATCGTTTAAGTAAATCCAACATACAATGCTTTTTAATTATCTTGGAATATCTATCGATTCTACGATTTGATAAATAATGTCTTTGGCTGTCATGCCTTCCATCTCTCTTTCTGGAGAAACAATAATCCTGTGCTGTAGAACTGGGTATACTGCTTCTTTAATATCTTCAGGAGTGACAAAGTCACGGTTATTTAAGGCTGCAAATGCCTTTGATGCATTTAAAATGGCAATAGAGGCTCTTGGAGATGCTCCCAAATATAAAAGGGGATTAGTACGTGTATTGGCAATAATTTTTGCAATGTACTCCATGAGGTTCTTTTCGATAATAATCTGTTTGACTAATTTCTGAAACGCTACTAATTCCTCTGGTTGGATTACCTTGTCAATTTTTTCCAATTTTGTTTGATCCACTAATGTGTGTTCTTTTTCAATAATCTGAATTTCTTCTTCCAAATTCGGATATTCAATATTGATTTTAAACAAGAAACGGTCAAGTTGTGCTTCGGGTAATCGATAGGTTCCTTCTTGTTCGATAGGGTTCTGTGTTGCAATAACTATAAAAGGTTGGTCCATCTTATAGGTGTGACTATCAATTGTAACTTGTCTTTCTTCCATTACCTCAAACAAGGCTGCTTGCGTTTTTGCTGGCGCGCGATTAATCTCGTCAATCAGAATCATATTGGAAAAAATAGGTCCTTTTTTGAACTCAAATTGACTGTTTTGAACATTGAAGATCGAAGTACCAAGAATATCTGAAGGCATTAAATCCGGAGTAAACTGAATACGACTAAAGCCCATATTAATGGTTTGCGAAATAAGTTTAGCAGATAATGTCTTGGCTACTCCCGGAACTCCCTCTAAGAGGATATGGCCATTTGATAAAAGCGAAGCTAAGATTTGATTAATTGTCTTGTCTTGTCCAACAATTACTTTTGCAACTTCTTGCTTGATCGCTTGAACTTTTTGTGTCAATAAGCTCAAATCTAAACGCGATTCAAACTGTAAGTTTTCTGTATTTTCTTGTATGTTTTCCATAGTGTAATTAGTCAATTATTTTTTCTGTAAGTTTATTAAATTTTATTAAATCGGATTCACTTGCCCCATATTTAGCTTTTCTAAATGCGTTGACAAAATTGACATAGGCTACAATATCCTTTCTATCCTTATTTGTCTTGATATGATAAGACTCTACAAATTTTTCATCTAATTTGGAAGTGTCTATCCAATATAGCCTTCTGATCTTTTCTAAGTTGTAGATAATACTCTTATTTATGATATCGCTATAATCTTTATTTTGAATATACAGGTTAGATACTGTCTTAGTAAAATCTACTGTAGTATTGGTTAAGGGTACTATAATAGGTACTACTCGTTGCTTGCGTTTAGCTGTAAAGACGACAAAGACAATTAAGGTGGTTAGACAAAGGTACCACGCCCATCTAAGTTCTTTGTTTCTCAGTATAAAGCTCAGTATTGAATCATCATCACTAAAAGGCGAATCACTGTCCTTATCGGTAACAAAGTAAGTTATTCTATCCTCTGGTAGATAAGAAAGTACACCTTGAATGTATAGGTGATTATTACTCTTTAACATATTGTAATTGGTAAAGATAGTTGAGTCAGTACCCAAAATAATTTTACCTTTTCCATAAGAGTACTCAATCAAATTAGGATGTTTTTGGCCGTCTAATAACGTTTTATATCCCAATACTTTTACTTTGTTTTTGACACTGTCACTTATTTTAAATACGTTGCTGTTATTGTTCTCAAAGGTAAAGCGTGAAGTATTAATATTCTTATTTGTTAACTCTAAGGTGTAATTGTCTTTCTTATATTGTCTTATTTCGGGTGCTACAATGTGAATTTTTAAGGATTCAGCTAAACTTTCAGAGCCAAGCCTTTCAAATACTAAAGCTGTATTTCCTTTTTCAACGTAATCAAGGAGTTGATCCAATAAATAAACGTCAAAATTAGTTTGATTTCGGATACTAATCAATGATGTTTTTACATTGGTGTCATAGCGTTCTTGAGATAAGAAAGTATAGGTTTTTGGACCTACGTGTTTTAATTTATTCTTGGGAAATAAAAAGTCAATTTCTTTATTTAGAATATACATTCCGTATGGATTCTTATCCGTAACACTATAAGACTCCTCCCAGTTAATGGGTGGCTTTTGATTTTTTTTGAAGATTACAACCAGTCCAATAACTACGACAATTGCTATAATAAATTTTTTAGTAGCACTATTCATTTTTACCTGGTTTTAATGTTAAGTCAAAAGCTGCTTTGGCTTTGTTGAATTCTTCTTCAGTGATAAGGTGTTCTCCATACCAAATGTGATTGTATAAATAAGACAAATATTGAAACTGTTCTTTAGTTTCGATATTCTTTATCTCCAGTAAGTAATCCGTATTTGTTTTGTCCACATGCCATTGAATGATGTTTTGTTCTTGTAAATGTTGTAGTAGCCATAAATAATAAAAGCGAATACCAATTCTGTATTCCTTTCGCTGAATCATTTCTTTTATCAATGTAGGGAAATCAGCATTTTCAATATCATTCTCAGCATTTTGCAGTTTAAATTGCAAGTCCTTGCCTTTGCGTTTGAATCCCCAATAAATATCTTTTTGTATAAATGCTCTTATGACATAGTAAACAATAAGGAAAAATACTAATATCGCCAATATTCTCATCCCTGTTACAAAGTTAGATACATCGTTATGAGTGATCGTTCTATTTCCAAAAATATTGTCGAAGAACTCATTTATTGCTTTTAATATTTTTTGTAAGAAATTGTCACGGACAACTAAGGATTCATCATATTGGAAATCCTTATCTTCTAAATATCTCTTTTTGTAGTCACTTCTAAATTTCCTTAAAGTAAGAGCAGAATCCGTATCTACTGTTAGGGGTAGGTCGTATGTCCATGGTTTTGATTCTTTTTGGCCAATTACTCCATATGGTTTTTCTGCTATGGAATCAAGATAAGTTTCTACTTGCTGACTATAGCCATAGGGTATAGTTAGAATAAGACAACTAAAAAAGATATATATATTGATTAATTTACTATTCATGTGCTGTGCTTTGCGTATTAGTCTAAATGATTTTGTGTCTCACAAACAAGTTTAATTATGCTGCAGTGTTATCACACATTTCATTTTCAATCTTGTAATAGTTAGGTTAGTGTAGAGGATTAAGTTTTCGATGTACTTTGTAAGGATAGATAAAAAAGTAATAAACAATTATTGCCAAGGTTCCGAAAATAATCAAGTAATTAATGATATCGGGCATCTCTTTGGCATATCTTGTTATATATCCTTCAATAAACCCGGCTGCAATAGTAAAGGGAATTGTCGCTATAAATATTTTGAACCCAGCTTTAAAGCCGATTTTAAAAGAGTTCATTCTCGAAAATGTTTTTGGAAACAGTAAACTTCCACCAAAAATAAAACCTGCAAAAGCTTCGATAACCATCGCTGTTATTTCCATCGCTCCATGTAACCAAATACCTCTGAAGCTATCCATAAAAGCATTGTGTTGTACAAATAGATATTGGAATGTTCCTAGCATGATCGCATTTTGGAATAGAAAAAATAACGTTCCAATTCCGCCAAATACACCATAAACAAAAAAACGCAGTCCAACGTTAAGGTTATTTGCAGTTATACTAATAAAACTCCCCCAATTACTTCCAGATTTATAAACCCCCATAACATCGCCACTCTCTATATTGTTAAGGGTCATATTTACATAACTATCACCTAAAATAGCTCTACTAAAGTTTAAATCATAATGCGCAGAAATCACTCCAATGGCCGTAATAATTAAAAAGGCTAAAACAGAGAATTTTAAGTAATTTCTGTATTGGTATATCGTTAATGGAACTTCTGTCTTAAAAAAATATGAAATTCTATTCTCTTCAATGCGTTTTAGTTTGTAAATTTTTTGATAAGTTTGTGCAGCTAAATTGTTTAGATATTGCGTAACTTTACTTTTAGGGTAAAAAGTCTGCGCGTATGATAAGTCATTCATTATCTGAATGTACATGTCCGCTAAGAAATCAGGTTTTTGAGTTTGATTTGAAAATATCGTTTTTTCAAAAGCTAACCATTGATCTTTATTTTGTTTTATAAAAGCAACTTCTCGCATGAAGTGAAAATGTTTTGAAATATTATGGCTAATTTAACAATAAATACAACACAACATATACAATTAGAGTTTAAAAGTGCTCAAGTTGGTAGCCGAGTGATGGCTTTTTTTTTAGATACTTTGTTTAAAGTGTGCTATATTGTTCTAATCATAAAGTTATTCGATGGTTTTTATTTGTTTGAGAATGTAATGGATAGTTGGTCACAGATGGCAATAATTATTGTGTTATATGCTCCTGTAATTTTTTATACGTTATTTTTTGAAATTGTGTTACAAGGGTTTACTCCTGGTAAAAAGATAGCCAAAATACGTGTGATTAAAATAGATGGTTATCAAGCCACAATTATGGATTATGCTATTCGATGGATTATGAACCTGGTTGATATTTACAGTTTTAGTGCATTGATTGGTCTTGTTTCAATGTCTTTTTCAAAGAAAAACCAAAGGTTAGGGGATATGTTAGCAGGTACTGCCGTTATAATTTATAAGGAAAGAACGGATTTCTCAGCTACGATCTTTCAAGAAGTTGAGGATACTTACGTTCCTGTCTATAATCAAGTTTTGAATCTCTCAGACAATGATTTGCGCATTATCAAAGATACTTACCTTTTGTATAAGAAAAACAGAGATTCTCGATTGCTTCGCAAATTAGTCAATAAAGTAACAGAGGTTATGTCTGTCGATGTTAAGCACTACAGTAATCAAGAATTTATTGAAGTAGTACTGAAAGACTACAATTATTTAACTGCAAGAATTTAATTTTTTATTCATTTAATGTTTAGTTTTTTCGAGATTTTAGACTTGCTCGGAACCTTAGCGTTTGCTATTTCCGGCGCATTGGCTGGTCGTGAACGTAGGTTAGATCTTTTTGGAATGACCATATTGGCATTTGCAACAGCCATAGGAGGCGGAACCATTCGGGATATGATGATTGGGTTTACTCCTGTGATGTGGTTGACTAACTTGAGTTATTTCTACGTTACACTTATTGGGGTTGCCATGGCTATTGTATTTTACAAGAAATTCAATGTGCTTCGCTATTCGCTATTTTTATTTGACACTATTGGTATAGCTGTCTTTACTCTTATTGGTATCGAAAAGGGAATGAGGATTGGGCTACACCCCGTTATCTGCGTTACTTTAGGGACAATTACCGCTTGTTTCGGTGGGGTAATTAGGGATATCTTAGCCAATAAGATTCCAATTATCTTTAGAAAAGAAATATATGCAACTGCTTGTATTTTAGGTGGGGGGATGTATTACTTTTTACATTATTTTCAATTGCAGAAGGATGTGATTTACATTGCTACGGCTGGTACAATCATGATTATTCGTGCGCTATCAGTTAAGTATAAATGGAGTTTGCCATTTGCTCATGACTAAAGCAATGCATCGTTGAAGAAATATATAGCCCAATCCCTTAACCAAAGGATTGGGCTATTTTTTTGCATATTGTTAGTAGGCAATGGCAAAACAGGGAAGTTTGTTGTTAAGTTAGAAAAGGAGTGTTGTCAATCTTTACGGTGTGTCTTGTTGTCAATTTTCTATCCTAAATACTTAATTGGGGCATTCTTGTAGTAGATGTCGTCTGATATGCCGGTGTGTAACTTTTACATTATTCCCTTTTAAAGGAACAAAAAGTAGATTTAAGGAGTGACTTTGTGATGATGTAAAATAAGCGTATTAAGAGTATCAATGAACTTAGTATACACAATAGTTAAATCGTGAATTGCTTTAATGAAATGCTCGTATTGTTGTGGAACCTTTTACTGTTAAAGTTAATCCGCATTGAAGTAATGGGATTTAAGGAAGCTATTTTGTAAGTTGAACATTACTTTAGGCTTGATCTTTACTCTGTGTAGGTAACCTGATATTTGTAAGGGCCTTACTAAGTATTTATGTTTTAACAATAAAAAAGCGAAGAATGTAAAGACAAACTTCGCTTTTTACTTTAGAATAATGGGGGTATTCTAAACAGTATAAATATTAAATTGTTATGAAAAAGTTTCAAATCAAAAATCAAAAAAAGCTAGTTACAGAAAGGGTCCATAACTAGCCTTAACCACTACCATTTGACTATTAAAACCGTTTAGCTTAAAAACAATTTCTATGCCAATATTTTATATTGTAGGAAAATTTTCTTCAGATTCTTCTTTTGAAACAATGACAATCCCTTTCTGTAGCAGTAAACTGTTGGGATAAGAGATCTTTTCGTTTTCTTTGGAAATTATTATTGTACAGAATGCTTTTATATCTGTAATAGTTCCTTCAATTGGAAAATCTTTATCTTGTATTCGTATTACATCTCCAATTCTAAATGGAAATGAAAAGAATAAGAGTATTCCTGCTGTTATATTACTTAGCAAAGACCATTGAGCAAACATCGCTACACCTATTACTGTAAATACCGATGTCAGTGTAAGCATAAAGTTTTCGGGCTGTACTCCCCAAATGGTTAAGATTAGTATCAGAAACAAAACCAATAAGAGTGTATTGAATAATCTTATGACCAAAATAACTCTGTTGTCTTTACGCTTCTCTTTGTTAGAAAAGGAGCGTATGATATACGATACTAATTTTCGACAAGGAAAATAAAGTATAATGATTATTGCTGTAATAACTATTTTCGGATAATAAATGTGTAGCATATTATTCTTTTATAAAAGCGATCAATTCTTGTACTAATTCTGTTGTAGGTAATCCTACGATATTGGTATATGAACCGTCAATTTTAGAGATTCCTATAAGCCCAATCCACTCCTGAATACCATAAGCGCCAGCTTTGTCATAGGGTTTGTATGTATCTATATAAAAGTAGATAGCCTCATCAGACAATTCGATAAAATCAACTTTAGTAATACAATTAAATATCTTGATTTTGTTCTTGCTTCTTAGACACACAGATGTTATTACTTCGTGTTGTTTACCAGACATCCCCTTTATCATGGTGTAGGCCTCTTGACGATCTACAGGCTTTCCTAAAGAGGTATGATTATTCCAAACCGTGGTATCACTGGTAATGATTATTTCATTGTGAGCCAATAGTGGAATCGCTTGAGATTTTGCATTAGCGATAAAGTCCGTAATAGCTTCCCTTTGCAGTGTACTTGGATACGTTTCATCAATATCCGATGCTCTTACCGTAAAAGGAATTTGCAAGTCTTGCATATATTGTTTTCGCCTTGGTGAGTTTGAACCAAGTACAATATTGTAATCTTTAAATATTTGTGATAACATTCGCGTGAATTAATTAATCGTATTTAGCATCAAAGTGCTGAAACCATTTTTGTTGTGTTTTCATCACTTGTTCGATGACTTCTCTTACTGCGCCTTTTCCTCCATTGACATGCGAAATGTATTTAGCTACACTTTTTACCTCTGGTACTGCATCTTGTGGGCAAGTAGGTAGAGCCGCTTTTTGCATAACGTGGTAGTCTGGTATGTCATCACCCATATACATTACGTTTTCAGCGTTAAGGTTGTATTTAGCAAGAAGTTGATCGAATACTTCAACTTTATTAGATACACTCATGTGTATGTCTTTAACTCCTAAGTTTTGCAATCTAATGCGCACACCTTCGTTATTTCCTCCTGAGATGATAAATACGTTATAACCGTGTTCGATTGCTGCTTTGATTGCATACCCATCTCGGATACTCATCACTCTAAGTAAGTTGCCATCTTGTGCTACGTGTACTGAACCATCTGTAAGTACACCATCTACGTCTAAAATAAACGTAGTGATGTCATTCATTATTTCTTTGAAGTGTTTTGACATTATCTATTTAGTATTGAATTAGTTATTAATTGATAAATTTCTTTTTCGTTTGTTCCTTCAAGCATTTGAAGATGACTGTCAATCGTGCCTATATCCTTTCTTGCTGCAGGTCCTGTTTGTGCTTCTTTTGGAGAAAGTACTTGTAGTTTCTCAGCAGTTTCCGCTATTAGTGGCTTGAGAATGTCAAAGGGAACGCTGTTTTTCTTACAGATGTCTTCAGCCAAAGTGCATAGGTGATTAGTAAAGTTGTTTACAAATACTGCCGCTAAATGAATTACTTTTCTTTGTTCAGAGCTAATCTTGTATACTTTTTCAGAGAAACAAATGGCAATTTTATCCAGTAGTTTGAAGTCAGTAGGTTTAGCCGCTTCTAAACAAAAAGGCATTTTGGAAAAGTCAACTTCTTTGTCATACGAAAAGGTTTGCAACATATAAAGTACTCCTTTGCGGTTTGTTCTCTGTATAATATCCATTGACTGTGTACCTGAAGTATGAACTACAAAGGCATTGTCAAAAGGAATGGCATTGGACACTTCTGCAATAGCATCATCGCTGACTGCAATGATAAAAATATCTGCAGGCTTTAGCAAATTGATGTCTGTTATTATTTGATTCTCAGAAACTAAGTCGTTAACTTTGTTTTTGCTTCGTGCATACACTTGTTGCAGTGTTAGGTTGTCTTGTTCTAAGATATTTAGAATAAGATGATGAGCTACTTTACCAGCTCCTAAGATTGAAATTGTAATCATAATAAGTACTTAGCAAACAGTTTTTTCAATTGGAACAATTTTTGTAAAATTAAGCAATTTAAGATGAAAAAGGATATAGAAACTTTAGAAGATATCAAGATACTTGTCGATACCTTTTATGGACGAGTACAAGAAAATGAAATGATAGGGCCTATTTTTAATAGTAAGTTAGAAGGGAAATGGCCAGAGCACTTAGAGAAAATGTACAGCTTTTGGCAGACTATTTTATTAGAGGAATACACTTATAGAGGTAAGCCTTTTCCTCCTCACGCACAGTTACCAGTAAATACTGAACATTTCGAAACTTGGAAAGTAATCTTTAATGGTACAGTTGATGAGCTATATGAAGGTAAGATAGCCGATGAGGCGAAGTGGAGAGCGGAGAAAATGGCAGCTATGTTTTTAAGTAAGATTGAGTACTTTAGAGAATTTGGTGGTAAGCCATTGATGTAAAGAGTTTTTGTGGGGTAAAGTATTTCAATTTATCCTGTGTTTGTCAAAATACAGAACAGTGAGTTAGTAAAACCCTTGAGCTTTTTTGGCAAAAAAAGTAGTTAATCAAACGTTTATAAAAGAAAAAAGGAAGATTAATCTTCCTTTTTTTCTTTTATCGTTGTTGCAATATTTCGGTCAAAGATATTGACAAATGCATTTTTAATTGTACCATCTGCGTTTAAGACAATACTTCTTTGGATTTTTGTAATGATCCACTTGTCTTTCATTTGATTAAAATCTGTACTCCTTAATTCAATTAAATTAGCATGTTTATACTTGCTGACAAACTTTACCCACTCAGTGTGCTCTCCATCAATGCAAACAGAGATAATTTGTATATCTGGATTTTGATCCAATAACTGCATTGCTCTTCTGTGTGCACCATCTGCGTGACCAAGTGTGTTTTTGGTCCAGACAAACATTAAGGTTGGTTTGCTTATTATATTGTTTACCTCTACCGGTATTCCTTCAGTATTTACTAAGGGAACATTTGGCAAGCGTTTTTCGTATTTGAGATTTTGAACAGCTTCTTGGATTTGTATAATCTCCCCGTGCTGTGATTTATCTGTAGAAAGTTCGAAGTATCGGTCTAAGAATTTGTCATTGTTATTTAAGTTCTGATCTTCTAATAAGTATATAAAGGCAATATTGTCTAAAATAGCATTTTTGACTTTTTTATTCTTGATTAAAGTATCTACTATATTTAGTTTTTCAATGTTCTTATCAAATTTTCTCGATGCGTCAAAATCAATTTCAGTTTCATTGGTTACTGAGTTGAGCATCATGGATAGGTATCGGGTATAAGAAGAATAACTAATCAATCTTTCCTCGTTGAAGTTGATTTTCTTTCTAAAACTGTAGTAATCTTCTGGTAAATTTTGACGTATATCTTGATTTGTTCTAATGTAGTGAGCTAAAGGGTATATTTCCTTTTGAGCAAAAAAGTGTAAATCCAATTTTGCTTTAGCATAAATGTCAAAGTCATTAGACCACCCAATGAGTGTTTTACTTCTAAGGTAATAGGTTGTTCTTGCTGCGTGCGTTGAATCAAGCTTGCGAAGAAATACTCCTGGTTCCAAGTCGTAATTCTCGTATTTATAGTTTTCGTCCACAAGATTTTTCATGTTTAAAGCCATCAAGAAATTATTCTTTTCAGCTCCACGTCCAGAAAAAATAATAGAATGGTCAAAATCACGAGTATTCAAACGAAGGTTTAAACTGTCATTCTTGTCCAAGTAAACATATTGAAATTCGGGTCTGTGTCTGTAGATATACATCCCAGGAGTCAATGAATCAAACTTATGTGAAAACTTGTTGTGCTGGTCTAAATAGAGTGTATCTAAGACCTCATTGTCTTTGCAAAATAAGACATAGTCACTGTTGGGGTTTACTATTTCACCCTGAAAATAGGCACTGTAATCACTATCGTCAAATTTGGGTTGACAAGAAGTAACAGATAGTGTAATAGGTATTACAGCAAAAAATATATTTTTACTTATAGTTTGAATATTCATTGTTATAAAAAGCCTCTTAAATTGGTCTTTTAAAATGCGCGCTATAGCAAATGTAAGTTTTCATGTTGGCAATCGTCGTTAACAAGCTGTTAAAATGCGATATTAAGGAAGTATTGAGAATTAATCTTATATGTGGGATAATTTTATTAATTTTGTCGGCAATTTAAATCAATAGATAATAATGTTAACAGTTTCGAATCTGTCAGTTCAGTTTGGTAAACGAGTTTTATTTGACGAAGTTAATGTAACTTTTACACAAGGTAACTGCTATGGGATTATTGGTGCTAATGGTGCTGGTAAATCTACATTCTTAAAAATATTATCTGGAGAGATAGATCCTACATCAGGACATGTTTCTTTAGAACCAGGAAAGCGTATGTCTGTTCTTAACCAGAACCACAATATGTTTGACGAGTATACAGTTTTAGAAACTGTAATGATGGGTAACAAGGATTTGTATAATGTAAAGAAAGAGATGGATGAGCTTTACCTAAACTATACAGATGAAAATGCTGATAGAATAGGTGAGTTGCAAATTCGCTTTGATGAGATGGGCGGATGGAACGCTGAATCTGATGCAGCTACTATGTTATCTAACTTGGGAATCAACGAAGAGTTTCACTATACGACAATGGCGGAAATGGATGCTAAATTAAAGGTACGTGTATTATTAGCACAGGCTTTATTTGGTAATCCAGACGTGTTGATCATGGATGAGCCTACCAACGACTTGGATTTTGAGACAATTGGTTGGTTAGAGAATTTCTTAGCTCATTACGAAAATACAGTTCTTGTTGTATCTCACGACCGTCACTTTTTAGATGCTGTGTGTACGCATGTATCTGATATTGACTTTGGTAAGATTAACCACTATTCTGGTAACTATACTTTCTGGTACGAGTCAAGTCAATTAGCGGCTAAACAAAGAGCTCAACAAAACAAGAAAGCAGAGGAGAAAAAGGCTGAATTGGAAGAGTTTATTCGTCGTTTTAGTGCGAACGTAGCAAAGTCTAAACAGGCTACTTCTCGTAAGAAAATGATTGACAAATTAAAATTAGATGATATTAAACCATCATCAAGAAGATACCCTGCTATTATTTTTGATCAAGATAGAGAGGCAGGAGATCAAATCTTGAATATCGAAGGACTTGCTGCTTCTGTAGATGGAGAAGTATTGTTCAAGGATGTGAATCTGAACATGGCTAAAGGAGATAAGTTAGTTGTTATTTCTAAAGACTCTCGTGCTACAACCGCTTTTTATGAAATTTTGAATGGAAATAAACAAGCAGATGCAGGGAAGTTTGAATGGGGTATTACTACTACTCAATCTTATTTGCCAGTTGAAAACCACGAGTTTTTTGATAACGACTTAACTTTAGTAGACTGGTTACGCCAATGGGCTAAAACAGAAGAAGAAAGAGATGAGGTTTATGTACGTGGTTTCTTAGGAAAGATGATTTTCTCTGGAGAGGAAGCGCTTAAAACTGGGCGTGTGTTATCAGGAGGAGAAAAGGTACGTTGTATGTTATCTCGTATGATGATGATGAGAGCTAATGTATTGATGTTAGATGAGCCAACAAACCACTTAGATTTGGAGTCTATTACAGCATTTAACAATACGTTGAAGAACTTTAAGGGGACTATTCTATTAACGACGCATGACCATGAGTTTGCTCAGACGGTTGGTACTCGTATTTTAGAATTAACTCCAAATGGTGTAATTGATAGATATATGACTTTTGACGATTACTTAGATGATCCAAAAGTAAAAGAGTTAAGAGAAAAGATGTATTCTTAATTAAATATCAAAGTCCTACTGTTTAAAGTAGGACTTTTTTTATGCACTTCATTTTGATTAGTAACACCATTTTTAGAAACAGTTTATAACAAAAAAAAATAGTTCAGCTAAAAAGCTGAACTATTTTTTGTAATAGAATGACTTCTATCTATTAATAGTAAGTATAACGTCTAACTTGAGCGATGTATTTAGCTAAGCGAATAACTTGATGGCTGTAACCATATTCATTATCATACCAAACATACATTACAACGTTTTTACCATCTGCTGATACAATTGTAGCTTTACTATCAAAGATAGATGGAGCCGAAGTACCAACAATATCAGATGATACAAGTTCGTTGTTGATTGAATATTTGATTTGCTCTACTAAATCACCATTAAGAGCGGCCTTGCGCATTGTTTCGTTTAACTCCTCAACTGTAGTATTTTTTTCTACTTCTAAGTTTAATACCACTAATGATCCGTTAGGAACTGGTACACGGATAGCATTTGAAGTTAATTTACCAGCTAAAGAAGGTAAAGCCTTAGCAACAGCGCTTCCAGCACCTGTTTCAGTAATAACCATGTTTAGTGCAGCAGCTCTACCACGACGGTATTTTTTGTGCATATTGTCTACTAAGTTTTGGTCATTTGTATAAGCGTGGATTGTCTCTAAGTGTCCTTTTACCACACCGAAGTTGTCTTCCATTACTTTTAAGATAGGTGTAATAGCATTTGTAGTACAAGATGCTGCAGACCAAATATCTACTTGAGCTGGATCGTATTCTGTGTGATTTACTCCGTGAACGATGTTTGGAACACCTTTACCAGGAGCAGTTAACAATACTTTAGAAGCACCTTTCGATGACAAGTGGCGTTTTAGATCTTCATCTGTTTTAAAAGCACCAGTATTATCGATGATTAAAGCATTGTCAATATCGTATTGTGTATAGTCAATTTCTTCTGGAGAACCTGCAGAAATCATGTGTACTGTTGTACCATTGATGATTAAAGCATTGTTTTCATGATCGGCGATTACAGAACCTTCAAAGTCACCGTGTACTGAGTCATATTTAAGTAAAGAAGCGCGTTTTTCTAAAAGAATTGGATCGTTTTTATCACGAGTTACAATTGCTCTAAGACGCATTTGTTGTCCTTTACCAATTTTATTCATTAATTCACGAGCTAATAAACGACCAATACGTCCAAATCCATATAATACAACATCTTTTGGTACGATTTGTTCAGTTTCTTTAGCATCTTTTAATTTACTTACAACGAAACCTAAAGCATTATTGTGTTTATTGTCTTCTAAGTGGTATTCGTAAGTCAGTCTTCCGATATCTATTCTTGAAGGCGGTAAATCAGCTTGTTGAATAGCTTTAGCGATTTCTACAGAGTCGAAAATGTTAATTGGTTTTCCTACAAATTTTGCAGCATACTCATGAAGATTAATAATGTCGCTAACACTACGGTCAATTAGTTGATTGCGGAACATTAAAAGTTCAATAGATTTATCATACCATAAATCGCTAACGATTTTGATGAACTCTACACATGCTTTTCTGCGATCTGCTTGAAAAGCCAATTCCTTTTCGTATAAACTTGTATTTTTCATTATAAGATTGTGTTGTATAAAATTAGTGCAAAAGTCTGCTTTTTTGTCGAATAAATCAAGAGTTAAAAATAAAAAGACCTCTTTCGAAGTCTTTTAAATGATTATTTGGATTTAAAGTAGTATTCTTATTAGTTCACCCGAAGAACTAATAACTTCAAGCTTTATTTTTTGTGAATTTACTATTTTGTCGAATAGCATTTTAGCTTGGGCAGTGTTTTGTACTCTTTGCCCATTTATAGATAGGAGTATCCCTTGTTCAAGTTCGTCTTTATATGGTGCGTAATTAGGGTTGTCTACTTTAGTGATTTTTAGACCGTAATTGATCTTAAGTCTTTCTCTTTCTTGTTCAGTTATTTCTTCAAATTCAAAACCATTGTAACTTACTTGTTGGGATTGTGCTTTGATAAGCGCGACCATATCTGTTTTGCTCTGACCATTTCTAATGTAGGTAACTTCTACTTTGTCTTGTGGTCTTTTGGTGTTTAGAATGGATTTTATATCTACAAAAGTTTTGATTGGCTTGCTATTGATCTGCGTGATGATATCACCTTTAGTTAAGCCTACCTTTTCAGCATCGGATTGCTTTACTACATCTTGTATGTAAAAACCATGCGTTTGTTCGATCTTTAGATCTTTTGCTATAAGGTTGTTTAGTTCAAAACCTGAAACACCTAACACGGCCTGTTGCACATCGCCATATTCTAATAAATCTTCAATTATTTTTTTGGTAATATTGGACGGGACAGCAAAAGCATATCCGACGTACGAACCAGTATTGGAAGAAATCATTGTATTGATACCTATAAGTTCTCCTCGGGTATTAACAAGGGCACCACCACTATTACCTGGGTTGATTACTGCATCTGTTTGTATAAAGGATTGAATACCTGATTTGGATAGGTTACGTGCTTTAGCTGATACGATACCCGTGGTTACAGTAGAGGTAAGGTTAAATGGATTACCTACAGCGATGACCCATTCTCCAAGTCTTAGGTTATCCGAATCTCCAAATACCAAGTACGGTAGTTTCTTATCTGCTTCTATTTTTAATAAAGCAATGTCCATTTGTTTGTCTGTACCAATAAGCTTTGCTTTATAGGTCTGGTTGTCGTTTAAGGTCACCTCAAGTTCTGAAGCATTAGCTATTACGTGATTATTGGTTACGATATAGCCATCTTCTGTGATGATTACTCCTGAACCCATTCCTACTTGAGCTTGTGTTTCTCCCTTGTATCCGTAAAAGAATTCCAGTAGCGAATTACTTCTGGTGCGTGTATAACTCAAATTCTTAACGTGAACAACAGCATTTACTGTGTTTTCTGCTGCTTGAGTGAAATCTGTCGGTGCAGCACTACCAGCAATGGAAGAGGTTTTTAACGGCAGAGTGTGCTCTGAATTAGCAGTTTGTTCTAAAGTCGGAATTGACTTATTTTCAAAAAAGTATTTGTAACCTCCAAGGGTTATTGCACCACTGAAGATGCATAGGAATAATAAACTGATTGTTTTCTTCATAATTAACTAAAAGCTTATTGATTTGATATGTAAAAATAAAAAAGGAAATAGTGATTTCGAAGTTGTTTAACCAAGACTTAACATAGTGAGATTAACAACTTAATTTGTAAATTTGCTTTTTATCAAACCGTAGAGTATATGTTGAAATTTTATAAATATCAGGGAACAGGTAATGATTTCGTTATGATAGATAACAGAGATAGCCACTTTCCTAAGGCTAATCAGGAGTTAATTGAGTTGTTGTGTGACAGACGATTTGGTATAGGGGCCGATGGTCTTATTCTATTGGAGAATGATAGAGATTTTGATTTCAAAATGGTATATTTTAATGCGGATGGCAAGCAAAGTAGTATGTGTGGTAATGGAGGAAGATGTATTGTCGCTTTTGCAAAGGACTTAGGTGTGATTCAAAACCAATGTCGCTTTATTGCAGTAGACGGAGAGCACACTGCTAAAATCAGTAGTGAAGGATTAGTTTCTTTGCAAATGATAGATGTGGATAAGGTTCATGTAGAAAAGAAATTCAGCTTTTTAAATACAGGATCTCCACATCATGTTGAGGTGGTTCGTGAATTAGATAGATATGGCGTTTTTGTAAAAGGCAAAGCCATAAGAGAAAGCGAAAGGTATGCTCCTTTTGGAACCAATGTAAACTTTGTTGAACAAGAAGGTCCGAATCGCTTTAGAATCCGAACATTTGAACGCGGAGTTGAAGATGAAACACTGTCGTGTGGAACAGGTGCCACTGCAGTAGCTATCGCCATGTATCACCAAGGAAAGGCTGATGCAAATGACATTGTCATTGAAGTAGAAGGAGGGGAGTTGTCTATTAGTTTTGACAAACGCGACAATACCTATACAAATGTTTACTTAACGGGACCTGCAGAGTTTGTTTTCCAAGGTACTTTTAATAATTAATATACAATGTTTATTCAAGGGGAATTGATCTATCTACGCGCTTTAGAGCCTGAAGATTTGGAGTTTATTTTTTTAATTGAAAACGATGTGAAGCTATGGGAAGTGAGCAATACACAAACGCCTTATAGTCGATTTCTCATTAAGCAATATTTAGAAAATGCCCATCAAGATATTTACGAAGCCAAACAACTTAGATTGGTAATTTGCCATCGAGAAACTCATAAGACATTGGGCTTAATTGATCTATTCGATTACGATCCTCAGAATAACCGCGCTGGTGTTGGAATTGTAATTCAGTATGAACAAGAAAGGGGAAAAGGCATCGGTACAGAGGCTTTAGATTTAATGATTCAATATGGAGAAAATCACTTATATTTGAATCAGTTATATACAAATATATCTACTGATAATAAGGCGAGTATTAACCTATTTGAAAGTGCTGGTTTTGAGTTAGTAGGTATCAAAAAAGCGTGGACTCGCAAAGGAAATCAATACAAAGACGAAGGTTTATATCAATTAATTTTTTAACAAGAATAATGAAAGTAAAGAACATTATAACTTTAATCGCTGTTTTAGGAGCCTTTGGTCTCTTGGGATATTTGTACATCTGGTATGGTAAGGCATTTAATAGCAATCTTGAAGGGTGGAACGAGAAGGAATACATCTACGTTGCAGAAACTGACAACTTTGAAAAAGTGGTGAGTATGCTATCTCCTTATTTGAAAGATGTTGAAAGTTTCAAGACTATTGCGGAACAGAGAAACTATGATGCACTTGTTATCAATGGTCGATTTCAGTTGAGAAATGGCATGAATAACTACGACATTATTCAGGCTTTGAGAGATAATAAACCGACACGAGTAACTTTCAATAATCAAGAGCGAATAGAGAATTTGGCAGGTCGTATTTCGAGTCAAATCGAAGCAGATAGTCTTGCTTTGTTGGAAACATTTTTGAATAAGAAGTTTTTATCTGACAACGGATTCACACAAGAGAATGCACTTGTTATCTTTTTACCGGATACTTATGAGTTTTATTGGAACGTTAGTCCAATTAAATTGAGAAATAAGTTGCAAAGTGAATATGTTCGCTTTTGGAATGAAGAACGATTGGCTAAGGCTAAGGCGATAGGGTTGACTCCAATTGAAGTTTCTATTTTGGCGTCTATTGTACAAAAAGAAACGGTAAAAGCAGATGAAAGACCTAAAGTGGCAGGAGCATATCTAAATAGATTAAAGATTGGTATGCCATTACAGGCTGACCCTACACTTGTGTATGCACATAAGCTTCACACAGGGGATTTTGAACAAAAAATATACCGCGTATATAATAAACACAAAGAGTTAGACTCTCCATATAATACATATAGAAACGCAGGGCTACCTCCTGGACCAATTGCCATGTCAGACAAGACTTCAATAGATGCTGTTTTGAATCCAGAAGAGCACGATTATATCTATTTTTGCGCAAGTGTTGATAGACCTGGTTACCATGAGTTTGCAAGAACATTGGCACAACACAATGCTAATAGTGCGCGATATCACAATTATTTGAATCAAGCAGGAATACGATAGTATCCTTGAATCATAGAGAATCAAAAGAGAAACTGCTCCAAAGTAGTTTCTCTTTTTTTTGCATTTCATCAGAGGATAGGCAAACTAATAGCAGTCGTCTGGTCGATATTGTGTTGCAATCAACCAAGTCTTCTTGGGGTGAGATATACTTTGTGTATTATTAAAAAAAAGAGTGTATTTAGTATATTGACTAATAAAAAAAGACTGCTGTATAGCAGTCTTTTAAGGCGTGTTTTGTTGTTTGTGAGTTTGGCTATTCTAACAGTGCCTTTATTTATCTTGTTTGAATGATAAATAAAGGATAGACTGTTTATTATTTCCAACCACCACCAAGTGCTTTGTATAAGTTCACACGTGATAGTAATTTGGCTTGTTTAAATTTATTCAAGTTTAATTCACTGTCTAACAAGTTTTTTTGTGCATTGATAACCTCAATATAAGTTGCATATCCACTGTTAAATAGTAAGTTAGATTGTTTAACTCCCAATCTTGACGTAGTTACTTGCTCTTGTGCAATGTCTATCTGTTCGTCGATGGTCTGTAAGTTAATCAAAGCATCAGTCACTTCAGCTATTGCACCGTAAACAGTTTTCTGTAAGTTGATTTCAGATCGTTCTCTTTCTATCTTAGCAACTTTAAAATCAGTTTTCAGCTTTCTTTTGTTGAAGATAGGAGCAGCCACTTCACCTATTAAACCTCCGAAGAGCGACCCTGGAATATTGAACCAGTTCTTGCCCAACATACTGTTTAATCCCCCTGTAACGTCAATAGACAAAGAAGGGTATCTACTTGTTTGTGCTACGCCAACTAAAGCATTCTTCGCTTTTAAGTCTAATTCGGCAGATTGAACATCAGGTCTTTGGCTTAGCATATATAAGGGAACTCCTGTAGCAAGTGTTTCATTCGCCTTGGCATCTGCCAGTTTCGTATTTCTTTCTATTTCATTTGGCAATTGTCCAGTTAGAAGTGAAAGCGCATTTTCCTGATTGGCAATTTGTTGTTTTAGAGATGGAATTAACGCTTTGGCAACCAACATCTGGTTTTTCGTTTGTTGAATAGCCAAAGAAGTAATTTGTCCAGCATCTCTTTGAAGCTCGACTATCTTCAGTGTATTTTTAGTCAGATCATAGTTGGTTTGGGCAACTTCCATTTGTGCATCCAAAAGCAGTAAGTTGTAGTATCCTTCCACAATACTGGCTATTAACTCTGTTTGTACAGCTTTTGTAGCCTCTGTTGTTTGTAGGTATTCCGCTAATGCTGCAGCACTCTTACTTCTAATTTTTCCCCAAATATCTAATTCCCAACTTAGCGATAGGGCAGAAGTATATTGAGCTGAGTTTACATACATATTCTCAGGAGCTTCTTTGCCTTTGTGGTCATAGTAATTCCCCGAAGCAGAACCATAGTAATTCTTAGATTTATATTGGTAATTTACATTTCCTAAATCGGCATTAAGAGAAGGCAGCCATTCGTGTTTTGCTTGTTTTGCTCTTTGATTGGCAATTTCCAGGTTTTTAATAGCATCTAACATATCGAAGTTATGAGCTAAGCCTTTGTCAATTAGTTCAATTAATTGTTCATCTTCAAAGAACTCTCTCCATGGAATATCTGCGATACTTGTAGAGTCACTTGCCATCGTTAGAGTATCTTGACCTCTATAGTGATCAGGAACGTCTAATTTAGGAGCTCTATACTTTGACTGTGGAGCACAAGAGGTTACTAATAAACCTCCTGTGACCATTGCTGAGTATAATGTATATTTTAATATTTTATTTGCGCTATTCATGATTGTTTTGTTCTGTTAGTCGTTAGTAAATTTTGCTTTTAGTTTTTCATCCCAATTCTGGAAAACATAGAATAGTACTGGGATAATAAAAATACCTGCTACTACTCCAAATAACATTCCACCTGCAGCAGAGAAACTAATAGAGTGGTTACCTTGAGCAGAAGGTCCAACAGTAAACATCAATGGAATCAATCCCGCTACGAAGGCAAACGAAGTCATTAAGATTGGTCTTAACCTCATCTTAGCACCTTCTACAGCCGCATCAAAGATAGATAAACCATTTTTGCGTTGCTGTAATGCAAATTCCACAATCAAGATGGCGTTTTTAGCTAAAAGTCCAATTAGCATAATTAATCCAACTTGAACGTAAATATTGTTTTGCAAGCCTGCTAAATTGACAAATAAAGCAACTCCTAATAATCCTGTTGGTACTGTCAATAGAATTGCTATTGGCAATAAATAACTTTCGTATTGTGCACACAATAAGAAGTAAACAAAGATTATACTCAATGCAAAAATTAATACTGCTTGACTTCCTGAGTCTTTTTCTTCCAATGACATACCGGTGTATTCGTACGAATAGTTACCTGGCATCTTAGAAGTTACCTCGTCAATAGCCTTCATCGCATCTCCTGTACTATATCCTGGTGCAGGATTTGTCTTGATTGAAATGGCATTGTACAAGTTGTATCTTGTTACGGTTTGTGGTCCTAATACTTTTTTCAATTTGATTAGCGTATTGGCAGGAAGCATTTCACCGTCTTTGTTTTTCACATAGATAGAACTGAATGATTGCGGACTTTCTCTGTACTCAATGTCTGCCTGCATATATACTCTATAAGTACGACCAAATCTGTTGAAGTCCCCTGCTTTTACACGTCCGTAATAGTTCTTAACTGTAGTTAATAAATCTTTTACACTTACTCCAAGTGATTTTGCTTTTACATAGTCAATCTCCAAGAGATATTGTGGGAAATTAGCTTTGAAAGAGGTAAACGCATTGTCTATTTCAGGTCTTTCATTTAGTTGACTGATTACTTGATCAGCCATTTTACTAAACTCATCAAATCCACCACCCATACGGTCTTGAAGTACAAATTCAATACCTCCAAAATCACCAAACCCTTGAATTGTTGGTCTTGGGAATACGTTGAATGTCGCTTCGTTGATTACAGATAAATCTCTGTGGATCTCTGCCATGATCTTGTCGATGTTTTTTACTTTCCCTCTTTCTTTATAAGGTTTTAAGTTAATAAAGCCTACGGCGAAAGACGGGCTGGCATTTCCATCAATAGCGTTATATCCTGAGATAGCCGTCATTCCTTCGATATCAGTTCTCTTTTGCAAGATACTATCAGCTTTAGCCAATACTATTTTGGTACGCGCAAGAGATGCTCCAGGAGGCATAGCCAAAGAGTAAGTGATATAACTATCATCTTCTCTTGGGATAAATGAAGATGGTGTTTTGTATAAAAAGAATACACCAAGTCCAATGATTAGGGCTAAACCTGAGATAGCTACCTTTTTGTTTGTAATTAGCTTTTTGATTGTCTCGACATATTTATTAGTAAAGCTATCAAAAGCTGTATTGAAAGAGTAAAAGAACTTAGCTCTTACTCGTTTAAATTTGTTTTGTTCTTTCTTAGCTGCATATTCTTCGCCTGATGGTTGTTTTAAAAACAAAGCACATAATGCAGGACTTAGAGTCAAGGCATTTACAGCTGAAATTAAAATTGCAAAGGCTAAGGTATAAGCAAACTGTTTGTAGAAGATACCAGCTGGGCCTTGCATAAAACCAACAGGTAAAAACACGGCAGACATCACAAGTGTAATAGAGATAATCGCTCTAGTAATTTCACTCATCGTCGATATGGTAGCTTCCTTGGCTTTGAGTCCAGTTTGATGCATTTTTTCGTGGATTGCTTCCACAACTACAATGGCATCATCCACTACAATACCAATGGCAAGTACCAAGGCAAACATTGTAAGCACGTTTATTGAGAACCCCATCAAATAGATAAAGAATAGAGTACCTACTAATGAAATCGGGATAGCAATAACTGGGATTATCGTCGATCTAAAATCTTGCAAGAAGATGTAAACAATGATAAATACTAAGAAGAAAGCTTCAAATAAAGTGTGTTGTACTTGACTAATTGACTCGTCAATTTGATCCTTCACAGAATAACTTATCTCATAGTGAATTCCCTTTGGAAAAGCTTTTGAAACTCGTTCTAATACTTCTCGAACAGCAATGTCAATATCTCTTGCATTAGATCCTGCTGTTTGGGTGATGTTCATGGTAAGACCAGGATAACCGTTTACACTGTTATCACTACCCACGTTCGATGCGCCAAATTCTACTCTTGCTACATCTTTAAGCTTTAATACAGAACCGTCTTTATTGGTTTTGATTACTATATTATCATATTCTTCAGGAAGGCTAAATCTCCCTTTGTGTTTTAATGCTGTTTCAAAAGCTTCGTCTGAAGTTTCCCCAAAATTACCAGGTGCTATTTCAAAGTTTTGATCTTTTATAGCAGCGATAATATCTTGAGGTGTTAAGCTGTACAAGGCAAGCTTCTCTGGGTTTAACCAAGTTCTCATTGAGTAGTCACGTGCTCCAATACGACCTACAGAAGCAACTCCAGGTACACGTAGTAACTCACGGTTGATGTTAATCTGAGTATAGGCCTGTAAGAACGTTTCGTCATATACCTCCTCAGGGTGGTCACTATAAAAGTTTATAGTCATAATATTACCACTCTGACGCGGGGTTACTGAAATACCATTTTCGTTTACTTCCGAAGGTAAATCACTTGAAGCCTTACTCACGCGGTTTGACACATTCACGGCTGCTTGATCAGGATCTGTTCCTGCTTTAAAGAATACGTTGATTGTACCAGAACCACTGTTACTTGATTTAGAACTAATATAAGTCATATTATCAACCCCATTGATTGATTCCTCAATAGGTAATAAGACACTTTGTGCTACAGTTTCCGCATTGGCACCAGGGTAAGATGTAGAAACAGTTACACTTGGTGGAGCAATTTCTGGAAAACGAGTTATAGGCAATAATGTAAGTCCAACTAAGCCCAATAATACGAACATGATCGATATTACCGTAGCAAGTATAGGACGGTTTATAATGGCTTTTAACATATTATCTTAATTTGTAAGGTGATATTTGTTTGAGTTTGGTTTTTGTTTTGTGTATTAAATTATTGGATAGGCTTTACATACATCCCTTCCGTTAACTTGTCAAAACCTGTTCTTATTACGCGATCTCCTACTGCTAAACCTGTAGGTACAATAAAGTTTGAACCAGATACTCCATCTACTTCGATTGATTGTAATTTAACTTTGTCTTCTTTATCTAAGATGTAAACAAATGTTTTATCTTGAATAGAAGTAGTTACTTCCTGCGGTACCATGATGACACTTGGCTTAGTTTCTTTCACTTTTACAGTACCTGTATTTCCAGAACGCATGACGTCTTTAGAATTTGGAAATGACGCGCGAATAGAGATAGAACCAGTAGTGCGGTTTACCTGTCCATTAATCATATCTACTTTCCCTTTTTCAGCGTATTCATGTCCATCAGCTAAGATTAAGGTAACCTCAGGCAACATTAGACCAGAGTTGGTGATACTTGTTGAATCTGCCTTATTTGGATTGTCTTTACTGAAGTATAAAAAGTCTGATTCACTCATTCCAAAGTATACATAAACTTCACTTACGTCTGAAAGAACAGTTAGAGGCTCTTTGTCAGTTTTAGATACTAAGTTACCAATACGCTTAGGCATTCTTCCGATATACCCACTTACAGGCGCTTTGATAATCGTGTAATTTAAGTTGATTTGCGCACTTGCAACAGCAGCAGAAGCTTTTGCTAAAGAAGCGCGAGCAATTTCGTAATTTGCTTTAGCTGTTTCCAACTGAACTTCAGCAATTACTTCATTGTCGATTAATGGTTTTAATCGGTCAATTTCAAGCTTAGCATTCTTTAATTTCGCTTTCTCGACATTTTCTGTAGCGATCATATTGTTTAATACCTCTTGGTATGGTTGTGGATCAACTTGGAACAAAGGTTGACCTTCTTTTACAAAGGATCCTTCATCTACAAATATTTTTTCCAAAATACCCTCTACTTGTGGTCTGATTTCCACATTTACTTTCCCTTCGATATTTCCGATATAGTCTTTTACTGTAATAGCAGTAGCAGTATCAACAGTGATAATAGGTAATGCAAGAGCATTTTCTTTAGGATCTAATGTTTTTGAAGATCCTATATTACAGCTGTTTATCCCTATCAAAGTTCCTATCATGATTAAAGCTGAAAGTGCTACTAAAACCGTTTTTCTATTTGTTATCATTTGTATAAAAATTCTTTTAATTGTTAAAAGGTGAGATTTAATCTACAGTATTATACTCAATACTAATGCCAAACTTTAGTATTTGACAATATAACTATTGGGTGTCTTTGTTGTAATTCATTTAAAGACAATGAGTTGCTTTGGTTAAAATGATATTTTTTATTTGTAGCAGGCAAAGGTATAAATTTAATTTTCAAATGTAAAAAGTGTTGCCTTTCGTGGAGCAGTTCTACACTGTGAACTGCCGAATATGTTGAAGTATGCTCATGTTACCGAGGGTTACTATATTAATTATGAAAAAATTATTATAATATTCAAATGTATGTTAACAAAGGTTTTTGGCAGTGCCGTATTGGCAATAGAAGCAAAACAGTACAAGTAAGATATTAGATATTGCTTGGTGGGCTTATCTAGGAGTGTAACTAACAAGAACACCTCTCGCATTGTTGAGGATAAATTGATATTTGATAAACAAAGTGCTCTTAGAGCTGATAAGTAATTTGTAGAGTCTAGTTGGATAGTTTTTAAATGCGTTGTTCAAACTAGTTAATTAAGAACATTTGATTCAAAACGCCTCAAACAATGAGCATGTGAGTTACTCTTTTTTAAGATAGTACTCTCTTTTATACTCGTTACTGGGAGATTCGATAAACAAAGTAATATCTTATCTCACCATATAGGCGAGGCTATTCAGTATAGAAGTTTAGATAGAGAAGGATGGCTCGGTTAACTATTTAGTTCTGTGTTTGGTTGTTTTTATATAATGAAAAACGGATAGTAGCTTTTGCTCTATCCGTTTATCTATTTGTTAGCGAATCTATATTAGTGTTTCGGTTGTCCTTCTTCTGGATAATAACCTATGACTTGTTTGTACAGTGTAAAGTAAACTGAGAACAAGTAAGGTAGAAATAAGAATATTCCAATCAAGAAAATAAACAAACTACTCATCAATAAAAAGTAGTTCAAGACAATCGTTAAAATGATTGGAATTGGTTGTTTATTCACTACCATGATACTGTCTTTGATAGCGGCTAACGGATTACGGTTTCCAAAAATAATTAAGGGAATAGTAAAGATCGTTAGTGTATGTACTAACCAATTGATCGCAAGAGCAACCATGCTTAGTCCCATTAATTGAAAAGGTACAGAAATAGCCATAAAAACTGTAGTAACAATTAGTGCTGCTATAAAAACGTAAAGTCCTTTTATACTTAAAAAATATTTGAATGCTCCTAAGAAACGGGGTAACCTCCCATGTGAAGCATCGGCATTGAGCTTAAAGAAACCTGCCATGACAATACTTCCAATAGCTGTTAAGAAGATCATTGCAACATAATAATAGTAGATATAAGGGGTAGTAATTAATAGATTTAAAAAGTTGTTCATGATCTCAGCTAATTGCTCCTGCATGACACTTTGATCTTCTTTGTTTAAGTCATAATTATTGGAGATAATACTCGAAATAAGTAACATTGTTCCAAAGATGATAAACATCAGTGTCGCAATAACAGATAGAAAAGTGCGCTTATAATAAGTAAAAGCTTCACCCATTACCTGAAAAGGAGCAATTTGATAACCGTTTTCTTTTATGTTTTTTAAAATATCGTTTAAGTTATTCATTGAAAGCATTGGCTTAGAGCCATTTGTTGTTTGTAATTATTAATTGTTTTTATCTGATATAATCAAAGGTGTTACCCTCTTTTATATCGCCAGTATGATATCCCTTCATAAACCATTCTTTGCGTTGTTTAGAAGTACCATGGGTAAATGAGTCAGGGTTAACTTGGCCTGTTACTCTTTTTTGTATAGCGTCATCTCCAACAGCTTGGGCTGCACTAAGGGCGATATCGATGTCTTTGGCTTCGAGGTATTTTTGATTGTACTTAGTCCATACTCCTGCGTAGAAGTCTGCTTGTAATTCTAAACCAACCGATAATTTATTAGCTTCTTTCTTGCTTAAGCCTTGTTGAGCTTGGTGTACTTTACTATTTGTGCCAAGGAGCGTTTGTACGTGATGACCTACTTCGTGAGCGATAACATAAGCAATAGCAAAGTTCCCTCTTTCTGCGCCAAAGCGAGTGTGAAGTTCTTCAAAAAAGCGCAGATCCATATAGACAGTTTCATCTGCAGGACAGTAAAAAGGGCCTACATCAGCTGTTGCACTTCCACATTTTGTATTTACTTTGTCGTCAAATAGCTCCATCTTTGGCTCGCGGTATTGGAGTCCATTTTCCTTGAATACTTTATGCCACACATCTTCTGTGTCAGCAAACATAACAGCAACCATCTTACCCATGGCAACCTCCTCTTGAGAGAGTGCTCTGGTTTCTACTTGCTCAGTTTGTTGGCCTGTATTTAATTGTTCTAATACGGGTGCAATTTGCTTACCTGTATCTCCTCCAAAAATGTACAATAGCATAGCTATAATACCAATTAGACCTCCACCGATAGCAGTTTTTCCTGCTGCTGATTTACCTCGGTTGTCCGTTACGTTTTTACTTTCTCGTCGGCCTTCCCATTTCATACCTTAGAATATTTTCGAACAAAAATAGTAAAAATTGAACAGTGTACCTTAAATATTGCGAATATTGATGAATAGCTTTTTTAAAACAATAATCCCTTTCGAAACTATGTTAGAAAGGGATTGTATTTATTAGAATGAATATGCTAAACTCAGTTTAAAGGAGAGTGGTGTAGTAGCTCTCCATCCATAGTGTGTATATCCCCAAGCACCTGGAAAGTGACCTACATAATTATATCTATCTGTGATATTATTTACAATTAGGTTAAATGCATAGTTGTTTTTTTTGTATGATATTCCTCCATCAAGAGTGAAATAGTCGTCTGGTAAAAACTTTTTAGCTTGAACAGGAGCTTGAGAACGATCTTTTTGGTATTGGTACCCAAGAGAGAAACCTAAACCTTCAAATGTTCCTGATTGAATTCTATAAGTAAGCCATGCATTTGTACTGTGTTTGGCAGTTCCTGGTAATAGCTGACCTTTTTTAGCCGGATTATTATCTTTAGTTATCTTAGCATCTGTATAAGCATAGTTCATTGTCAAGGTTAAGCCATCTGTAATGTGTCCATTTAAGTCAAACTCTACTCCTTTAGATGTAGCTTTTCCACTCTGTACCATGATTTGATTATTCGCAGAGGCATCACGTGGGGTAAGGATATTTGTTTTATCTACTCGGTAGAATGCTAATGAAGTAAATAGTTTTTTATCAAACCATGTTTTCTTTAATCCAAATTCTTTATTCGTTCCTTTGGAAGGATCAGCTGTCTTGTTGTTTTCTAATTGGCCAACTTGTTCTTGGAAGCTTTGATCATATAAGGCATAAGCTGAGAATGATGGGGAGATATTATAAGTGACACTGAAGCGAGGTGTATACGCTTGATTCTTTACTACATCTCCCTTAGAAGCACTTGTTGTTTTCTCTGTTGAGGTATAGCGTACGCCAAATCCTAATCTAAGCTTCTCGTCTAATAATAGTAACTCATCTTGTACATATAATGAGATATAGCTGTACTCTTGAATATTGCCTGCCGCTCTTTCTCTTAATGAACGAGAACGGTCATAGGTAGGAATATCTTTTTTAGTAAGTTTACCATACACTGGATTGTAGATATTAAATAAAGGACCTACAGGAATAGCTTTTCCTTTAGCATCAGAAACAAGAGACCAATCTGCCATATGCTCTTTTTGTCCCATATCTAGACCAAATAGCACATTGTTTTTAATCTTATCTGTGATATTAAATTTACCATTCATATAAACTTGACCAACCTTAGCTGAGTTATAAGCATCGTTGACTGAAAGAGCTCTTTGTACATTCCCCTTATCATCTATAGAGTTGTAGATTGAATATAAACTTTCTCCTTCCATTGTAGCTTCAACATAGCCTAGTTTGGCTGTAAGATTCCAATCGTCACTTAATCTGTGATTCAGATTAATAAATACATTGTGTTCTTTAACTATAGTAGGGTCTACGATAGGGTCAGTAAAAGTGAATTTGCGAGGTAGTTCTTTAAACTCTTTTTTAGAATAAGCATATTTAGAAAACCCACCTTCAAACTCATTAGAGTTGAATATGTATTCAAAGGTAATATTTGTATCATCACTAATATTGTATTTTAATGAAGGTGCTAAGGATAAATAGTTGTTTTTATTATATAGTTGGAAAGAACTTGCTTTGGTAGCCATTGCGTTAATGCGGAACAGAAGCTTTTCATCCTTTGTTAGTTTAGTATCCAAATCTACCTCTGCTCGATATAGATTAAAGCTACCTAAAATAGTTTTAACAGTCGTTTTGTTACTACCCTTTGGCTTTTTGGTTACGATATTATAGAAACCACCTGGTTGGGTATTTCCCATCATGAAGCCTGCAGGTCCTTTTACAAATTCAACACGTTCTATGAAGGTATTGTCTTCTCTAATAGGACCAAAACTTCCAGAGATATCCATTCCATTTCTTAAGTTACTGGCACTATAACCCCGTACATATATTCCTGCACTTGCCTGTTCTTGATGCAATACTGATCTTACACCGCTGACATTTTGGGCAATAGCATCACTCATTGTCATACTAATTTGATCATCCATTAACCCTTTGTCAATCACTTGGATATTTTGTGGAACATCTAATAAGTTAGCTGCTGTTCGCAAAGAAGAAGAAGAGCGGATATTTTTGTTAGTATTAATCACTACTGTCTCAAGAGTTTCACTGTTATCATCAAATAGCATGAAATCTTTTGTAGTAGTTTGATTTGCGGATATTATAATACTGTCTTTTGCAATTGTATTTTTGTACTGTAGAGTGATAAGGTATTTACCTGATTCTATGTTTTCTAAAAGATAATATCCGTTATTATCTGATATTGTTTTATAAGAGTAGTTATTTAAAGAAACAGTAGTTCCCGCTAATTTTTCTTGAGTATGGCTTACTATTGTTCCTCTGATGTTTCCTTTTTCTTGGGCATAAACACTTAAGTTGATCAATAATAGACCTGAAAGTAAGAGTTTATTACTTGTGTTGATTAAAAAGAATCTTTTCATCGTATAATTAATTTAGATTTAATAAATTTGAATATGGAAGCAAAAGTAGACTCTATATTATGAAATGACTTAGCCAAAAGGGAGTAAAAATTAGCAGTTTAGTAATCAATAGGTAGCTTTATGGAAAAAGGTGACCAGATCGTTGAGTTTTTTGAGTTAGAGAATATGGTAACTAACGAGATGAACCAGAGTAAAAAAGAATTAATTAATGACTCAGGAACTTTTGTAACCTATCATATTTTTGATTCTGCAGATATTGTTATTCGCCAATATTATCTGAAATATACACAAAATTATGCCTTACACTATGTCTTTGAAGAAATAGAGTATGTTGAGTTAAGTTTCTTTTTCGGCAAACATATCGTCAGAGATGTTATAAATGGAATACCTAATATGTATTTGCCTTTTCATTGTTATTTAACTTATTTAAGTACAGGATCTATTGCGGATGTTATATTTGAAAAAGATGCTATATATGAACATCTAGATATCTATCTCCCTTTAGAGTTCTTTAATGAATGGAGCCAGCATGATGAGACTATTATAGAGTTTACTACTGCGATAAAAAATGACCAGACCTGTAGATTAATTAAGGATATTAAAGTAACACAAGAACTTTTAGTATTACTAAATGAGATTAAAACATGTAGTTACAAAGGGATAGCAAAAGAGGTGTATATAAAAGGCAAAGTGTTAGAAGTAATATCTGTGTTATTACATGAGAAAGAGGAAGGGAGAGTGGAGTGTTCTAAGTCACAATTAGGCGTAAAGCTGACAATAGAAGACGAATTAGTATTATCTAATATAAAAGATTTCATCGACCATAATTATCGCGAATTTTATACTACTGAGGAGCTATCTAAATTATTCTTTATAAATGAATATAAATTAAAGAGAGGGTTTAAGCATTTATACAATTTTGGTTTATTTGAATATGCTCAACATAGAAGAATGAATATCGCTATAAAGAAATTAGAAGAGGCACATCATACTATTGCAGAGATAGCTTTTGATTTAGGCTATTCTTCTTCTGTAACTTTCTCTAAAGCTTTTAAGAAGCACTTTGGATATTCTCCTAAGCGATTTCATTTGACTAAGTACGACTGAATAAAAAAAGACGAAATACTCTATTATAAGTATTTCGTCTTTTTTTAATACAAACGAAGCCGCAAAATTATGCCATTGTAGTGAAAACGTTTTGTACGTCGTCATCTTCTTCGATTTTCTCTAATAGTTTTTCCACATCAGCTATTTCTTCTTCAGAAAGCTCTTTTGTTACTTGTGGGATTCTATCAAATCCAGAAGATAAAATCTCAATTCCTCTACCTTCCAATTCTTTTTGGATAGCACCAAAACTTTCAAAAGGAGCATAAATCATTACTCCATCCTCATCTTCGAAAATTTCATCAATACCAAAGTCAATTAACTCTAATTCGAATTCCTCTAAATCTCTGCCTTCTTCTGCTGGAATTCGGAAGTTACAAGTGTGGTCAAACATAAACTCAACTGATCCTTGAGTACCTAATGTACCATTGCACTTATTGAAATAACTTCTAATATTAGCTACTGTACGATTATTGTTGTCAGTTGCTGTTTCTATCAAGAATGCAATACCATGAGGACCGTATCCTTCAAAGATTACTTCTTTATAGTTTTCAGTATCTTTATCTGTAGCACGTTTAATGGCACGTTCTACGTTGTCTTTAGGCATATTTGCTGCCTTAGCATTTTGTATTACAGCGCGTAGACGAGCATTAGCTTCGGGATTCGGTCCACCTTCTTTTACAGCCATTACAATGTCCTTACCGATTCTTGTAAACGTTTTTGCCATAGCAGACCAACGTTTTAGCTTACGTCCTTTTCTAAATTCAAACGCTCTTCCCATAATAAATTGTTACTTAATTTTAATAGTGCAAAAATATAGTATTATTCATATATATCATAAAAAAAATGGGAGCTTATTTTTAAACTCCCATTTACTTTGTCTTATTTTTTATAAAAAGGTGTTTTTACCACTTTTGCCTCAACATCGTTTTTGCGGATGCGGATAAAGATTTGACTACCTTCAGTTGCTAATGCTACAGGAACATATCCCATACCAATTCCCTTTCCTAATGAAGGAGATTGTGTACCAGAGGTAACTTTTCCAATTACATTTCCTTGTGCATCTACAATTTCGTAGTCGTGTCTTGGGATTCCCTTTCCTATCAATTCAAAACCAACTAATCTATTTTTAATACCAGCTTCTTTTTCTGCTTTTAAAATGTCAGATGCGATAAAATCTTTTGTAAACTTCGTTACCCATCCTAAACCTGCTTCTAATGGTGAAATCTCATCATTTAGTTCATTTCCGTATAAGCAGTACCCCATTTCAAGGCGTAGAGTATCACGAGCAGCTAATCCGATTGGTTTGATTCCCCAGTTTGCACCAGCTTCAAACACTTTGTTCCACACTGTTTCGATATCTTCATTTTTTACGTAAACTTCAAACCCTCCAGAACCTGTATATCCAGTTGCAGAGATTACTACGTCTTTTACTCCAGCGAAAGTGTCAACTACAAAGTTGTAGAATTTAATCTCAGCTAAGTTTACAGAAGTTAAGCTTTGCATTGATTCAATTGCTTTAGGACCTTGAATAGCTAAAATTGAATAACCATCTGATAAATTCTCTAAAGTCGCATTTACGTCATTGTGAGAAGTAACCCAATTCCAATCTTTTTCAATATTAGACGCGTTTACCACCATTAAGTATTCGCTTTCATTCACTCTATACGTAATGATATCATCTATAACACCACCTTTTTCATTTGGGAAGTAGCAGTATTGTGCTTTACCGTCTACTAAAGTAGATGCGTCATTTGAAGTAACTTTTTGGATTAATGCCAACGCATTTGGTCCTGAGATTTTGAATATTCCCATGTGAGATACATCAAATACCCCAACTCCGTTTCTTACGGTTTCGTGTTCCGCATTTACTCCTTCATATTGTACAGGCATATTAAAACCTGCAAAAGGAACCATCTTAGCTCCTAAACCTTCGTGTATGTGATTTAAAGTTACTTGTTTCATCGTGTTGTTATATGATTAATATGAATTTTAAACTGTGCTAAAGTAAGTTTTTTTTATCTGATTTAAAAACCCAGAATCCCAAAGTTTGAGTACTTCTCCAAAAACACAGCCCTATCTAAATGGTTCGTATACTTTTTGCTGAAAAGCCTCATTTTACCAGATATTCTCATGCAGGGTAACCTAAGTTACACTTAACCTAGAATAGAAACTCTATTTTTACTTTTTAAACAATAAAGAGATGATCAGTTTTATCAATAAATTATTGGGATTCGGGAATAACGAGCAGTTGGCAAACTATATTCGAGAAGGAGCAATCTTAGTAGATGTGCGTACAATGGGAGAGTTTAAAAGTGGTTCTGTACCTGGTGCAGTGAATATTCCTTTGGATAAGTTAGAGGGGCAATTACACAAATTACCTCAGCAAAGTAAAATTGTTGTATTTTGTAGAAGTGGTATGCGCAGTGGACAAGCCAAACGCATTTTAGAAAACAAAGGATATACTCAAGTCATCAATGGTGGAACAAAAGCCAAGATATCAAAAGCAAAAAGCAAATAAGAATGAAAGAATTTTGGGATAAGAGATATAGTGAAGCTACGTATGCCTATGGTATTGAACCTAATGCGTTTTTTAGTGATGTAATAAGGGATATAAAATCTAAGGGAAATATACTTATGGCCGCTGAAGGGGAGGGACGAAATGCAGTCTACGCAGCTAAGCAAGGATGGCAAGTAACAGCTTTTGACCAAAGTCAACAGGCAAAACAGAAGGCTTTACAGTTAGCAGAGCGATTCAGTGTATCGATTGATTATACAGTTAGTGATATAGAAGAACTGCGTTATACAGAAGAGCAGTTTGATGCCTTAGCTTTAATTTACGCCCATTTTCCAGAAGAAAGAAGAAGGGCTTACCATCGCCAATTAGCTACTTATCTAAAAAAGGGTGGGGTACTCCTTGTGGAGGCTTTTGAAAAAAAACATACAGTCAAACAAAAAGAGAATCCCAATGTTGGTGGTCCAGGTAATGTTGCAATGCTATACAGCATAGCGGAATTAATGCAGGATTTTGAAGGTTTTGACTTCTATATCTTAGAGGAAAAAGAGGTTGAACTAACCGAAGGCCTTTACCACAGAGGAAATGCTCATGTATTGAGAATAGCAGGTCGAAAGCAATAATCTGCAAGAGAGCATAGTTTATCAAATTGTTGTTAAAAAGACACTGTTCAATCAATTAAATATACATCTTTGTCAGTATTAAAAAATTAAAGTATGAAAAGAATTAGTATGATTGCTATCCTTTTAGGAGGTTTAGCGTTTGTTTCATGTAAGAAAGAACAGAAAGCAGCAACAGTAGTTCCTGCAGAGGTAGTAACAGAGCAACAAGAGTCAAAAGCTGAAACTTCACTTTCAGAAGTGGCAACAGGGGTAAGTGATTTCTTGAAAACGGAGTTTTTGACTGAAGCTGATTTAAAAGTGGTCGCTGAAGCTGATCGCCAGTTTAGAATGTATCCAGTAGATTTAAACAACGATGGAAAAAAAGAGATATTTGTTAGTCTTGCAGGTTCATATTTCTGTGGTTCAGGTGGGTGTACTATGTTGTTGTTAGATTCAACGTATAAGTTGATCACGAAGTTTACCGTGATGGAGGGAGCTGTTTTTGTTGAGCCAACTATGGAAAATGAGTGGAAAATATTAAATGTTAAGTCAGGTGGAGAGTGGAAAAAAATGGTGTATACTAACGGAACTTATCCAACTAACCCTTCTATTTTAGAGAAAGCTCCTTATGATGCACCAAGTGGGCACGCTGAGGTTGTATTTGAACAGGGAAATACATTGGATATTTACACATTTTAAAATAAGTATGTAAAGTGTAGTAACAGTACTACATTTCTATATAATGAGTTAGGTCACAAGTAGGCGATGTCTATTTGTGACCTTTTATTTTTATAGTGCTGTTGAGAGCTAATTGAACACAGCGTATTGATGTTTGAAAAATGGAGGCTTTATGTTTCATACTTTTTTTAAGTTGCTGTTTGGTAAGCTGTGCTGTTTGGCAAAAGAAATGGAGCAGTGGTTTTGTGCATTCTGATAGCGATTGGTCACATGGTGATGGGAAGTTGATTGCATAGTGGTCGCATGTTTTTTGCCCAATAGTATGCGACCACAAGCCGACCACCCCCTAAAATCTCTGTCTCGTCCTACTATAGCTGTACAGTTATTGTTTATAATTCTGATTTTAACTGTACACTTGTTTATATCATTTTATTATAACGATACCAGTTACCCCGGCCTAATATGTTTGGCTATACGTCTTTTTTAGGGAGATGGCTATTGCTTTTTTGTATTAGTTGTTTAAATGTAAACTTTTCTTTATTTGGTGTTTAGTTGCAACATGGTTAATTGGATCGCCAGTTTGTTTGTAGGAAAGTATCCCTTAGCTCACAACTGAGAGGCAGGGAAGTATAGACAGTGTATGTAGTTTGGATAAATACTTGCATCCGTTCAGAGACATACAGTGCGTCACAACAATGGTTTTTATTGGAAGCCACTGATTTTTGGTGTAAGATTAAGTGTATCTTTGCATAGAATAAAAACAAGAAGTATGCAGGAATCTAAAGATCCTTTACACGGAAAAAAGTTAGTAAATATAGTAGAGGAATTAGTAGAATATTATGGAGGTTTTCAAGGGTTAGGCGATCAGATTAATATCCGCTGCTTTACACACGATCCAAGTATTAAATCCTCACTTACTTTTTTGAGAAGGACTCCTTGGGCCAGAGAGAAAGTAGAAAGTCTTTACCTTTATACTTTACGCAAGAAAGCACAAAAAGGAGAGTAAGTACGAAGATTACTAATTTTTTTGTATCTGTATTACGCGATACATGGAGTCAGAGGTGTCTTTGACTTGCTTAGATTTAGATTTAAAGTAAAAAATGGCTTGTTCTTCATCGTTAATGAATTCATATTCATTGTTGAAGAATTCAAAGTAATCTATCCCCTTATTTGTTTGCGCGTATTTCAATGCGATTATAGTTTTTTCTCCTGTGTGATTAAATCCCTCTAAATAAAAAGTTTTACCTTCCTCTGTGTAAAACAATTCCACATTTGTCAAAAAAATCTGTTTGTCAAACACCTCTTTATTGACGTAGATTATCTCGTAAGCAATTAGAGTATCACTTTCTGTTTTTTCTTGGCTAAAAGTGGATAAAGTACAGACAAGACAGAGAAGTAAGAAGTGTTTTTTGAACATTTGGATATTATTTTTCTTTTGGTTCTTTGTGATTTAAGATGGAGTAAATAAGGCTAATCGATACGATTATATCTACTATATTCCATAGAGCTCTTCCCAAAGCTATTTTAAAAAATGGTTGAAACAATAGCGCAAGGGCTCCAAAAATAAACATTTCCGTATCATTATCCTTCTTTTTAGCTAAATAAGCTAAGAAGCCAAAACCTGCAAAACACGCAAATCGCAATAGAGAATAGTAGCCATAAGGCATTTGTAACAAACAAAACAATAGCATGATGGCTAAAACAAGCTTGATAACTCTTTCCATGATTTAAAATATTACAGTGCTGAAAAACAGAGTTAAATTACAAAATTATCTTCGATATCGGTCATGATAAAAATCCTTTGTGATTAAAAAATAATTGGTTATTTGTTTTGTAATCACAAAGGTATGAAGTATTGTTTTTTGTTTTAGTAATGTATTGCTTAGTGAAAAAAATAAAGTACTGTGAGTTTTTAGTTCACAGTACTTTATTTTGGCAATGTTGGTTTTTCTATTAGCATAGGTTTAGAAGATAATGCTTCTAAAAATGCTATAATTGCTTGCTGTTCTTCCTTGGTTAAATTCAATCTTTTAAGTAACGGGGAAGTAACAGGAAATAAAGTATCATTTTTGTATTCTTCTCTGCGGTGGGGTATATTCATACCTGCATTATACATAGCAATGACGCTTTCTATATTGGGAAAAATACCTTGGTGAAACCACGGTGCTGTATGCATGACGTTTCTCAATCCAGGAGTTTTCATTTTGCCAACATCAGAGGCTTTGTGTGTAACGTTAAATCGCCCTAAGTCTTCTCTTTTCCGCTTGTAGAATGTAAAACCTTGGTTGTGATATTGTAAATCTGTAAAGTAAGGTCCGCTGTGACAATTGATACATCTGGCTTTGGTTCGAAACAAGTGTAGACCGTGAACTTGTTGGTCTGATAGTTGCTTGTAATCACCGTCAATGAAACTATCAAAAGGTGTAGGATTAGAAACAATGGTCTGCTGAAATAAGGCAATTGCATTTAGTATTTTATCCTTTGTGATATTGTTAGTTCCGTAGGCTTTTTTGAATTGTTTTTTGTATCCTTTTATTGCAGCAATCTTCTTGGGAAGTTCATCTATATCTTGAAACATTTCGACGTGATTTTCGATAGACATGATTTGTTGCTCTTGTAGGCTATTAGCTCTTCCGTCCCAGAATAGCTCTTTTTGAATCCATACATTTTCTATGCTTGGTGTATTTCGTGTTCCTACTAAATCTTCATGTCCAATTGCTAAGGTTTCTTTGTCTGCCCAATGTGCAGTATCAATATGGCAAGTAGCACAAGCTATTTTGTTCGATGAGGATAGCCTTGGGTCGTAAAAGAGTATTTTGCCCAATTCTGCTTTTGACTTATCTTCTTTACGTAGTCTTGGAGCAGGTAGCAAAGCTCCTAATTCTGTGAAAACTGCCGTACTATCTAATGTAGGGGACGGCCATAAATTCGTTGGCTTTTCATAAGCTTGACGCAAATCTTCAATAGTTTGATATTCTGCATAAGGCTTTTCTATTCGATGAAAACTAAAAAATAAAATAGAAAATAATAAGATAGCTAAATAGATAGCTCTGTTCATTATAAATATAGTTTTAAGCTAAGATTAATACTACTGCGATCTTGTCCTTTTGACTGAAGATAGTGTCCTGATAATCCCAAGTATATACTGTATTGGTTTAACCAAGTTTTGTTTCCATAGCCAATTTCGCCTTGTAGCCCCATGGCATTGTCATTGTTATATTGGTAGTTAGGAATGACTACTTGATCTGTAAAATTAGTGTATTGTGTTTCAGGAATGGTCAAGTCATTAACAAGCTTGAGTCTGTATAGGGGAGTAATATTAAATTGATAAAAGTGATTAGGTTGATCAATTATAGTATTCAAAATAATCTTGTTTAATAATTGCTTTTCTTCGCTGTATACTCCTATGGCGAAATCTTTTCGAATAGTAGAGTAAAGAGTGTGATCTATACCTATTTGTACATCAGTATTCTTCCATAGTTTAGAAAATGAAGCAAGTAATTGAGCATTTGCATTGAAGTGATCAACTTTATAGTTAAGACCTTCTATTTGTCTTAGGTTTTTACCGTCGTAATTGTTGTATTTTAGGCTTAATTGATATTGATTGTTTTCTGTAGGAGTAAAAGTAAGTATACTCTGTACAGTAAGTTGTTCATTTTTAAATTGATTATAGACATCAAAGCTTTGCTTATACTTATTTAGTTCTGCGTTTTGGTCAAAATAGCTCATTTTTATAAGAGTCGCAGTTTCTACTTTTTTTGCTTTATAATGATGAGCAAAGGTGTATGAATTCTCTTTGGTCTTGCGATCCAATAAGAGATTTTGGTCACTCAAAACAATATCACCATATCCAAGACTGATATTCAAAAAGCGTTCTTTGTATTTATTACTGCTTTTGTATTCATTGTTTTTATACATAATATTGTTTTCCTCCGTCACCTTTCCATAAGCGAATCCTACTCCTATTTTGTGTTTGTTTATATGCCATGCGATATCTGCTTTATAGCGTATGAAGTAGTTTACTACATCGGGTCTTGGGTCGTTATTTCCTGTTGTCCAATTGTAGTTAAAGTCTATTCCAAATCCTACAAATACCCTTTGTTTAATTAACTCATAACTAAATAACGTGTTGGCTAAATATTGTTGGTTTTGAAAATTGTTTGGATGATTGGCATAGAAGTAGAAGGGATTAAATTCGTCTTTCACTCCTCTTAGATCATTAGCCAGTTTATCATGGAATGTTTTGGCATATGTGAATTTCCCATAGACTTTGAATTTACTTATATCTGTAAATCCTTCAGCTGAGAAGGCATATTTTCTATTGCTTTCAGCGTCTTGACTTTTCTTGTAATTTCCCTTTTCTTTAGTATAATCTATCGATAGACGACCATACTCTTGGGTCTGTTGATTGAGAAATAGAATGTGCTCAGGAACATAGGAACGTTTGTTTTTCTCAATAAGCCAAAGATCTAAGCGCTCAGAATAGTTCTGAGCACTTAGTACTTGAATGAAAAATAGAGTGATGAAGATAAATAGTGTTCTCATGAATTAATTAGTGAAAGAGTCTTCTCCTTTAGAAACAATTGGCTTTTCGATGACTACAAAATCCTCTGTAGAATTGTCAGTGTCTTGTAATACGCGACGGCCATTTTTTAATTTGTATTTTGTCTTTCTCAATAGAGATTGACTTGAATAAGTTCCATTTGGAACAAAAGTACTACCTCTGTCAATAGATTCAGGTACTTTACGAGGAGCAACACGACTGTCTTTCGAATGTCTAATTTGTACTCCATCTAAAACATATTCCACTGGAATTCTTAAACACAGTGTTGAATCATTATTTTTTGGAGCTTTGATAGTAGGGAAGGTTTCTACTGCCACTTCTTTCGGCAATTGAACTAATAGTATTCCATCATCTGTAGCAAATCGCATTGCTAAATCACTCTGTTGTACTCTTAGCACTTCCATTTTAGCAATACCTAAAGTATTTAGGTTGTAGCGATATTTTGCTTGAGTAATATCTATGCCATATTCTTTTTGTAAATAATCTAAGACGTAAACATCAAAATCAGCTTGGCTTAAATCAACTGTTTTGTTTGGGTCAACAAATTCTGAAGGTTTACCGATGATGAAGTTTTTGGTATGATCTATAGCTGTCGATGCAATAATCATGCTTTTACCTGCTTCAATAGGATATTGAGTTCCAGTTCCAGGGAATCTCAATACTTTTTTAGCATAAACATAGTCATTGTTTAGGTTTCCTTTACCTGTATTACCAGTTGCTTTAGTCCAATCGTATTGACGGGTAGGTAAGTAACTTGTATCATCAGGACCATTTGCTTGACTATTCGTAGTATTGTGAAGCATGACAAGCATGATTCCGTCTACATATTTTGTTTCTGCACTATTGTTGTAGATTTCAATAAATTGATCTCTATATCCAGAACCATCTTGAAGACTTGAACCGGCATAAAAGATTTGTTTTAGAATTAAGCCAGATTGACTGGTTTTATTCATTTGTAGTTCTATTTTAATATCATCAGCATTGTTAACAGCAAGATTGTCGATATTCGCTGTGAAAGTGATGCTGTCATCCTCGATTTTATCTTCTTTGCTTTTCGATGCATCAATGAGTTGGTTAAATGCCTGTTTGCTCATTGTTTGTTTTGCAATGATATTGTAGTTTCCTACTCTTAGGTTTGCAGTTGCTTCCCCTTTTTTGTCAAGCGTAACAGTGTTTTTGTTTCCATTAGCTCTATTGGTAAACTCTATTGTTGTACCTTCTAATGGAATAGTTAAATTTGTATGTTCTTGTGATACAGATGCAACAAATTTGACATTGAGTGTGTTGGCAAAATCACTTGAGTTATCATCTTTACTACAACTTGTTGTAAAGATTGAAATGATTAGAACTAAAGTTAATAGTACGTTGTTTCTCATTTTAGGTTAAAATTTAATTGATATTGATCCTGTTATACTGAATGGAGCGTTGTAGTTGATCACTGATCGGGTTCCATCAGATAGTTTTTTTTCTTTATTTATTCTGATATTAAAGAAGTTATAGGTGTTTATTCCTATTCTTATATTTTTGCGTATTTCTTTTGTAGCATTGAGGTTTATTACATAGAATGTTGGCTGTTCATAATTACTTCCAGCAGTAGAAATAGTTTGTTGAATATCCTCGGGAAGTTGGACTTTAATTGGTTGCATAGCAACATCTAAATATTCATTAGCATATTTCTGTTCTGTATTTAAACTTTTTCTAAACCAAAAGATATCACTGTTCATCGTTATGATAAATCCTATTTTAGGAATGTGGTAGGTTAATCTTAGTTTACTCATCAAAGAGAGCGACTTGGTTTTGGCTGGATAAAAGACAGTATAGTACACACCGTAATCTCGTTTGTAAGATTCTTCGGAAATTTCATTATACGTTGGATTTTGATCGTAATACTCACTGTAAGAAAGGCTGTTAGATAAAGACACATACATATTTAAAGGCTTTATCTTTTGCGTAGATACAGTCCAGTCAAATCCAAAAGATTTTGAACGCACACTATTGGTCATTCTTCGTATACTATAGTTCGTTAGTGTATTATAGTTACCAGTCGCTTCATATTCGATAGGCTTGCCTTTTTCTAACTCACCGATAACTCTGTATTCGGGCACATCTATTGGGAAATACTCTTTCTTTACACCAAAACCATTCTTGTTATCCTTGAAGTAGCCAAAGAAATTATTGGTTAAGAATTTGTTTGAAAAAGTGTATCCTACTTCAAATTGTGATGAGGTAGAAGGTTTAAGATGATTGTTGTCTGACTCGATTTTTACGGTCTTAACCAAGTACAAACTGTTATTAATATTCGAGTCATCAAAGAAGTTTAACAGGGGGAAATCTAACCAAATAGGAGCAGGGTAGCGGTGTGCCAAAGAAGGAGATTTACTCGCGATACCATATCCTAAGGTCAATCTGCTGTTAGGAGTTAATTGGTAAGCTATATTTACCCTCGGTTGATAGCTAACTTTTCCATTTTGAATATCTGTTCGAAAACCAATATTACCATCTAATGGCTTATTAAAGAGATAGGATTTAAAGTTGTCCATGATATAGATACCATAGTTAGCTTGTCCTTCATTTCTCCTGAAATCATAGGGACGTTCATTTTGGTTGTTGTTTTGAAACCATCGAGGTTGATCTGCTTTATAGATTGTTCCTTTACCTAAATTGTCGTGGTAATTAAGAGAAATTCCCGCAGTGATTAAGTGTTCAAATTTGTTGCCAAAGGTATTAGAGGATACATTAAGTGTTGAACCTAAGCTCAAAGGCCTACCTTGAATTTCTTCTACAGCTATATAGCGACCATCTACGTAATAACCTTCGTATACCCCTGTTGTATCTCTGTTTGCAACTGGAAAAGGACCTTTGTTAATTCGCTCTTGATTATATGTATTGCTAATTCCATAAGAACCATTAAGGTTAATATTTAACGATTTAATAATGCGCGAATTGAATTGAACCGATGTACGATTAGACCATCTAAAAAATTCGTCTGTAGCTTTTAGTTTTCGACTTTGTTGATCATCTGGATCTTCGCGTACACCATCTAACCTCTTACTAAAGCTAAAACTTAAGTTATTCTTTACATTGGATGAGAATGATTTTGTCCATAGTATACTTTGATTTATGCGATTGTATTCTTTGATATTATCTCGAGGGTCATTATTACTCTTGGAGTAATTTACAGATAAGTTTATGGCTCCCCATTTGTTTGGCAGTCCAAACCCTTTAGACAAACTATATGAGGTGGCTCCTCTATTTATATTAGTAGTGAAACTGTAGGGAGTTCTTCCTGCTTGTTTATTAATGATGATTGCTCCATCGGTAAGCTCTCCATATTTGGCTGATGCTACCCCTTGTACAACTTCTATGCTTTCGATGTTTTCTACTGGAATTTCGCGTAAATCTACTCCTTGATAGGTTAAATTGGCGATACTTCCTGTATTAGAAGCATTAGTCAATCCAAATTGATTCAAACTACGGGTTTGCATATTAGCATCATTAGAGATAGTGACATCGTCTATGATGATAGCAACTCCAAAAGAGTTATTCATTTGTTGCAAAGTACCTCCTGTAAACTTGTCGAAACTTCCACCTCTTAAATTGATAGTTTGTGCTGTATTTAGATTAGGAGCTACTGTAGCATGACCAGGTAAAGTATTTAAGACATCTTTTAAACTGAAAGCTTGTGCTTCGCTGATTTTTTCTCTGTCAATAATAATGGCAGAGTTAGATCCTGATTGAGCTTTGTGAATAGGAGCAGTGATGTTAATTTCCTCTAAGGTGATGGATAAGTCAATCATAGTGAATGATTGATTGTAAGAATGATATGTTTTTAAATCCTTTATGTAAATAGATTTTTTATTGGCATAGTGAATACTAAAAGGTTCGAATTCTTTTCTTGTTGAAAAAGAAAAGTGACCAGTACTGTTAGTGTAATACACTTGGTTGTTGTCAAGAGCGATAGAGGCGAATTCCAAAGGGTTACCATGTGCATCTAATACTAACCCTGTAAATGTTTTAGAACTCTGGGCGACTACATTTGTTGCAATCAACAGGACGCTTATGTAAATAAAGTAATGAGATAAAGACTTTACTACATGAAATAATGTTTTCATTATTTAGACTTAATTAAAATAAAATGCAAATGTATTGAATATCTGAATATTTAAAATTTAGTTAAAAATTAGCATTTTCAATGATGGTTTAAATTGCTGATATACAGGTTTTTGTTTTTATTTTGGATATTGAGTATTTGGGAGAATACTGATTTGTTTTTAATTGTATTCATTCTAAATAATGTTATATTATTTAGATATATTATATAAGAAGGGCTTTGAGATTAAAATATTCGCAAAAATGGTAGTCAGGGGTATTTTCTTGTCTTTTTAAAGGCTTTTTGTCATGAAAACTCCATTGTTTGTTCGTGGATTTATGCTAAGTAAGACATATTTTGACTTTTCTTATGATTATAGTCATAAGAACGGCAGTAGTATAACTTCTAACTTTGATTTTACAATATAAAACAACTAAGACATGTTAACAGGAGAGCAAAAACAGTTAATCTTAGCAACAGTACCGTTGCTAAGAGAAAGGGGATTAGAGTTGACGAAACATTTTTACTTGAGAATGTTTGACCATCATCCTGAGTTAAAAAATGTATTTAATATGGGAAATCAACGAGCAGGAAAACAACAAATGGCTTTAGCTATGGCTGTGTTGGGGTATGCAGAGAATATTTCGCAACCCGAAAAGTTGATGTCTGTAGTAGATTTGATTGGACATAAACACGCCAGTTTACATATTCAGCCAGAACAGTATGAAATTGTAGGAACGCATCTATTAGCTTCTATTAAAGAAGTTCTTGGTAGTGCTGCTACTTCTGAAATTGTACAGGCCTGGGCTGTAGCTTATCAACAGTTAGCTGATATCATGATAGGTCACGAACGTAAAATTTATCATGCTAAAGAGAATGAGCAGAATAATTGGGTAGGATGGAAAGAGTTTGTCATTAAAAGCAAAGTAGAAGAATCAGATGAGATTACTTCCTTTTATTTAGTTCCCAAGGATGGAGCCTTAGTTGCTTTACATCAGCCAGGTCAGTATATCAGTGTTAAGGTATTTTTAGAGCAAATAGGCTTAGAGCAAATCAGACAATATTCCATTTCATGTGCTCCTAATCACGAGTACTATCGCATATCTGTAAAAAGAGAAGTAGGAAAGCAATTGGATATGAATGGGCTGATTAGTAATTATTTACACGATCATGTAAATGAAGCAGATTCTATAATGATTAGTTCGCCATCGGGCAATTTTGTCTTACAAGAGAATAATAGAGATAAAGTGTTTATTAGCGGAGGGATAGGACAAACACCTTTGTTATCTATGTTAGAGGCAATTGAATTAAGTGGTAATACTCAGGAAAATATCGTTTGGATTCACGGCTGTAGAAATAAAGAGGTTCAAGCCTTCAAGGATAAGTTAAATTATATAAGTAATAACTGTGCACAAGTAATGCCTATTTACTTTTATGATCAAACTCCAACTGAAAGTATTCAAGCAAGCGTTTATTCGGGGATAGTTGATTTATTTGCTATTAAAGAATATACTTTTGACAGTAATGCAGATTATTATTTATGTGGACCTCGTCCGTTTTTAGATAAACAGTTAAGAGATTTAAAAGCCATGAATATAAATGAGCAACAGATCTTTTATGAAGAGTTTTCTCCTGCGTCATTAGTCTAATTTTTTACTTTAAGAAAGCGAAAATACCCTTTGTGTTTTCGCTTTTTTTAATGTATTAGTTTAGCCTTTATTAGTAGCTTTGACAAAGAGTAAATTAAATAAACATGATAAGTGTAGAATTATTACTTCAGTATAGCGCTGAAATTAAAGAATACAAAAAAGGAGAAGTAATATTCCAAGAAGGGCATTACCCAAGTCATTATTACCAAGTACTTCTGGGAAAAGTAAAAATGAATAATTACAGTGCAGATGGCAAAGAGTTTATACAGAATATATTTGCTTCAGGGCAAAGTTTTGGTGAACCGCCTTTGTTTATAGACGAATGTTATCCTGCTAATGCTATAGCTGTTACCCAAGCCAAAGTAATTCAACTACCTAAAGCAGAGTTCTATGTGATGATGCAAGAAAATAATGAGGTTTCTTTAGCAATAAACAAAAGCTTGTCAAAGCGCCTTTATTATAAGTCTATTATGGCACCTGATATAGCTACTCAAGACTCTGAGAATCGGATCATGACTTTGTTAAACTATTTAAAGACACACCAACATAGTGGAGATGATAATCAGCGACTGTTAATTGATCTGACCAGACAACAGATTGCTGATATGACAGGTCTTAGGGTAGAGACGGTTATTAGAACTCTTAAAAGGTTAGAGAGTATTGATAAAGTAGAAATTGTCAATAGCAAGATTGTCATCTGATTTAAAACCTTTGCTTGCTTTAAGAAATTCATTCTATTGTGATAAATTATCACTACATATTGCTTTTTACTTTTATTTCAAATTCCTTATCTTTCCTCTTTGAAAAAGAAAGAGATTATGGCTGTAAAGCAAGTGAATATACAGATCAAACAATTGAATAGACTAAATGATGAGGTAGAGGGACTGGCGATAGTGATAGCAGTGCCTACTGAAGCAGTTACGGTAAGAGAGTTTCTTAGTGCCGTAGTGATACAGCAGGTAGAGCAACACATACAGAAGTTCAAACAGCGCGATACTGTAGAACAATTAAGCACTACACAAGAAGCACTAGATACTATTTTGTTTAGTAGTAAACTTCGCTTCAAGTCACCTGAGAAGTACAGAGATATCGATATAGCAGAAGAAGTACAGCGCGTGATACAGGCGTATGAAGATCAGTTGTTCTTATTGTTTTATGCAGAGAGAGAGCTGCTGTCATTAGAAGAGGTCATTGTTTTAAATGATACTGATGCCTTTGTCTTTATTCCCCTTAATTTTTTAAAAGCTAGTTTTTAAACAGACCCCGATGAATAATAATATTGTAACTATACTAAGAGACTATCAAGTAGATCACCGTACTTACGCAGAGATGCATAAAGAGCTTTATGCGATGGTGCATAGCGAGGATTATGTAGGTGTGAAATTAGAACCACATATTGCTATGTTAGGACTACATTTTACTGGCAATAGCAGTGATCCAGAAGATTCTATTTATAGCCCTAAGGTGTTTACGCGTTATGATGAGAGTTTTGTAGATATATTAGTAAGTAATTCTGTTGGAATGTGGAGAGAAACGGAGTATTACGCTTTATTGGTATACTTTTTTGGAGAGAGGTTAGCGCCTTGGGTACAGGAATTATTAGATCGAGTGGATCAGTATATCTTAGGAGGACAATATGATATAAAAGAAGCGACATGGCGTAATCAAGAGCATTCTTTCTTAAAGCAATGTAATGTTATTTCAGGACTGTTAAATGGTATTTCGTTCTATGATAATTATGATTATGATTCTTATAGTGTAGAGTTGCCACTTCATAAGCAGGTGGAGTATAGTATGCACCTCTCGCTACCTAACTATCTTCCTTATCTATGGGCAGTGGCTTTAGATAAGGGAGATATGGAATTAAGCAAAACAGTTGAGGATATCTGTGATGGAGATAATGAGTATGGGCGATGGACACCTTCTTTTTTATTGATGTTAATGGCATCAAAACAATCAAAGTATTGGGAGAAGGTAAAAGATATTCTTGTAAATGCAGGGCGCGAAGAGGGAATTAGACAAGATATTACAAGGTTGTTATCACATGTACAGGTAGCTAACTTAAAGTATTTTTTAGAAGTTATTCTCTCTTATAACTTAGTGCGTTATGAAGCAGTGCGTACAGAGTTAGCATACCACTTTAGAAGTCATGTAGAGGATGACAAACAAGATAATGTAAAGCGACTATGTGAGTTGATGATTTATACTATAAATCACCATGAGTATTTTGATGATAAAGAATTATCTACATTCAACGAAAAAGAGTTTTACGCATTGATGCACTGTTATCTGTGGATACACAGAGAGATAGCATTTGACTTTGTAGAGAGTGCATTTGAGCAAGTAAAGCGCAAGTTTCAGCTTGTAATATTAGAGTTCTTACCTAACTTTAATGAATATACGGTAGAGTCTGTTCTATTTAGTAAAGTATTAGCAAGTAGAGATCAAGAGTTTATCGCTATGCTTCTAAACCGAATAAACCAATATTTGGAAGGAAGCAGATCTTCAAGGTATTTTATACAACAAGAAAATTATAAGGAGGTCTATCAGGTATTTTATGACTTATATAAGCAGTATAAAAGTGGAGAGACACTTATCTTAAAGAGTAGTGTAATACCAGATTACTACAGAAGCTTTGAATTGAATAAAGAAGAGTTGTTGACTTCACTTTTGTATCTAACAGAAGAATCATCAGAAAAGGCGAGACTGTTTATTGATAAGCGAAACACTTTTACTACAGAGTTTAAAGAAGAATTATTAAATGTCTTGTTGTTTGAAGCTAAAGAATATGGGCTTCAGGGATATGGATATAGTTTTACAGGAGAGATACAGTCTACCTATGAAGTACAAAATGAGTTAGCTTTCGCTTATTTGAAAGAGCGCAAAGAAACAATAGCCTTTGGCTGTATGCGCTTTTTAGCAATCGCTACCTTATCAAGTAAAGACGAAGAAGAAATAGTAGCATACTTTAAAAGAAAGTTTAAAAAGGCACAACAGCACTTTATCCGTTTATTAATCTCAAGACAAGATGATTTTAAGGATAGACTATTAGAGCAATTGATACTGAGTGAAGATGTGAATCAACGCTTAGCCGCAATGGAAGGACTATTGGTGCTTGCTCAGAGAGATGAAATACATCGTCAGTTAGGTATTTGGCTTGCACAGTTAGATGCTCTGGATATTAAATATTCAAAACAGGAAGAAGAATACTTAGTACTCTTGCGCGACTATGGACGTCAAGCAGAACAAGGACAAGATACAGATATAGCATTATACGATGCTACTGTGATGAGTGCTATCACATTGCCTTTAGTGGAAGAGAATACTTTATTTAGTCAGCGCATTGCACATAATTGGGGACTTTCTAAGAAATGGGAGGAGGTAGTTGATGAGTTAGATAGTCTTGAGCAGTTGATAAAACAATATGCTACGTATGAATATGAACATTTTAATTATGGAAAAGCAGAGAAGGTACTCTTAGCAACGCACTTCACGAAGATGCATGGTTATGCAGATGATGGTGAATGGACAGCAGAACAGCACTTCCAAGATTACCCACTGTATGAAGTATGGCAGCAGTGGTACATGGATAGTAAGTTGGATACTTTAGACTTATTCTTACTGCATTGTGCTACTTTAAAAACAGAGGTTCCAGATTTAGTAAAACCGTTATTAGAAGGGAAGTTACCTTATTTTTATAATGAACTCTCAGCTAAATATGACAACTATTGGTATGCGATGGGAACGGTGTTTACTTGCCTAACCTATCAGTATCCATTTAGGGAAAAAACAGCCTATTGTTTAGATGGTTTAAAAACAATCTATAACAGTATTACTCAAGAGGTTTTAGATATAGAAATACGCACTTGTGTTTATGGAGAAGAGTATAACTATACATGGGTAGATTATACAGATTTATCTTGGTATGCAGAGTTTATATCTATAGAGGACTTAACAGAAGAACAGTGTTTAGCATATTTCAAACTATTGCGTTGGCGTCAATTGAATTGTAATAAAGCAGATGATAGTTATTATCTGTTGCCTTTTGAATTGATGGCTTTTGCCTGTGATAAGAATGAAATTACGCGAGATGAGTTTATACAGTATTTAGTTGCCATAGATAATAGAAAGACTTATTTCAGTTCAATGTTACCTCCCTTGACAAAGCGATTTATAACTGATAAAGTAGAGCAAGTCTTAGTTGAGTTTAAAGCGTATTATTTACAACAGGTTATGGATAGGGATAACCCTACGACTAAGGTATTTGATATTGTCTTTGACTTTCAGGAGATAGAAGGAATGCAGTATTTCTTTGGGTTATTGCATAAGGTAAAAACGGCTGGGATTTCACAAGAAAGTATTTATTACTATGCTGAGATGCAAATCACGATTAAGGAATTAGGGCAAATCTATAGTAAACTTATTCGTAGAACAACACCTCTAAGTACTGATACTCAAGAGATGTTTAATGCACAAGTAGCAGAGATAAACTTCAGTGCAGCACAATGGATAGAGGTGGCTTTAGCATGTCCGCAGTGGATAAAGTACATCACGACTTACTTAGACTGGCAAGGATTAGAGTCTGCAATATGGTGGCTGTTCGCTCATCTGCTGGATAACCAACAAGAAGAGGAACGAAACAAGATACAAAAACAGATACAACGCTATTCTGCTATAGCGTTAGAGGAGTTTGAAGCAGGTGTAGTAGATATAGATTGGTTCTTTAGTTTTTATCACGTATTAGGAGAAGAACGTTGGCAGATGCTTTATGACTCAACTAAGTTTATGGCAGTAGAGGGACATACTCGTGTGAAGCTGTATGCAGATGTATTGTTAGGCAAGGTGTCTATGAAAGACTTGAAAACGAGGGTTATCTCTAAACGCGATAGAAACTATGTACGTGCATGTGGTTTGTTTCCCTTATCTGAGACAGATAGAGAAGGAGATCTGATGGATAGATATGAGTTATTAGAACAGTTTAAAAAAGGTTCTAAGAAGTATGGAGCTATGCGCCAAGAGAATGACTTAAAGATCTATAACGTAGCGATGCAGAACATCGCAAGGGCAGCTGGGTATACTGATGCTACGCGTTTTCAATGGTCTATGGAGAGTGTACAAGTGCAGTCTATTCTGGAGAACTACAAGGAATTGGTATTAGATGAGTATACATTCTCTTTGACTGTATCTGATCAGGGGAAAGTAGAGTTGACGGTGAAGAGTAAAGGGGATAAACCTTTAAAAGCGATACCTGCTAAACTGAAAAAGAATGAACAAATCATAGATTTAGTAGAACGTCAGAAGGCACTGAAAGAACAGTATAGTCGCTCTCGTCTGAACTTAGAGCAGGCCATGCTAAGACAGGATGTGTTCTCTTATGCAGAGATGCAGAAGTTGTTACTGCACCCGATTATTAAACACCACTTGGCTAAGTTAGTTTTTAAGTGTGGTGAGGTTTACGGTTTGTTTGTAGAGGGAGTATTTACTACTATGGATGGAGAGGTAATGGAGGTGAAAGGAGAGGAAGAGTTCGTAATAGCACATTGTTATGATTTATATCAAAGTGGGCAGTGGGTCAACATACAGGCCTATTTGTTTGATAAACAAATAGAACAGCCCTTTAAGCAAGTCTTTAGAGAGTTGTATTTACACAACGAAGCAGAAGAAACAAGTATAGGTAGTTCTAATCGCTATGCTGGCTATCAGGTTAAAGATAATCAGACTTTAGGATTGTTTAAGACCAGAAACTGGCAATATGAATATTATGCTAATTACAGTAAGCTGTATTTTGATGAGGATATTCGCGTTGAAGTTTATATTGACTATTCAGGGGGAAGCAATGCAGATTATGGAGACTATGTCAGCTTAGAACATATCTTATTCACTAAAGCTTCTACGGATGAAGTAATTGCCTTAAGAGAGGTTAATCCTATTGTCTTTAGTGAGGTAATGAGAGACCTGGACTTGGTAGTAAGTGTCGCTTATGTAGGAGGAGTAGATCCAGAGACGAGTCTATCTACTGTACAGATGCGCATGGCTGTTGTCAGAGAAACAGCACGATTATTGAAACTAACAAACATAGTGTATAAAGAACGTCACCTTGTTATCACAGGGACTAAGGGAACCTATAGCTTACATGTCGGTAGTGGTGTGATTCACTTGATACCAGGAAAACACTTGTATATCGAGCCTGTACATACACAGGATAGAGGGAAGTTGTTCTTACCTTTTGTAGATGATGATCCTAAGACTATTGAGATTGTATCTAAAGCTTTAATTCTATCCAGAGATGGCAGTATCAGAGATACAGGGATATTAAGACAGATAGAGTAGAATAAACTAAGGCTGAGTAGTTTTATACTCAGCCTTAGTTTATTAATATTGTTTTTGAGATATAGTATTATTCTACAATATTAAGTTGATATCTCATGAATATGTTTTTTTGTTCCTCAAATTCATTACTTGCTTTACTGAAAGTAAAATCGTTAGGGTGTTTTTTAGCAAACTCTGATTTTAGTTTGTTTAGTTCACTTCCCATAAGAACTTCTTTAAAACCATCAGTAGATTTACTTCCCTTAGCATCTAACCATTGATTAAATTTTTGTACTTGTGCCTCTAATGCTTTTTTGTATTCAGGATCAGAGATATCGTTTAGCAAGGTTAGATCTATTTTTGCTTTTGGTAATGAAGCATAAGGTGTTTTCTCGACTAAGAATTCTATTGTAGCATCATTCACCGTTTTAAGATAGTCTTTAAATTCTTGTTCTCTGAATATTTTGTAAGCAGTCTCTTGGAATTTCCCTGCTTGATAGTTAGGGTCATTTAATAGACTGCGGTTACTTCTTGTGATAATAGAGGGAGTTAAGGTTAAACCTTCAGGCATAGGTTCATCTAAATTATACTTCCAATCAAAGTCATGTTTGTCAATAATTAGCTTATTACAAGGTTTGAAAGGAATAAATACAGTCACGATAGAATCGTTTATTTTTAAACGAACAGAGTCACTTTGTGTTCCTATAGCCCATTCAATGAATTCTTCAGTAGCTCGTTCATCATTTTCATTTATAAATAGTTGTTTGTAAAATATGTAAGTGCTCTGTGTAGGATTGATAATCGCTTGTCCTTTATTGACACGACCACCATTGTGAATAGTGATTTCTTGATCGTTGTATTTAAGTTGGTGTTTACCATATTCCAAGGAAATTTGTATCATAGTTACAGGTGGAATATCATAAGCAGTATCATCGATATAGACAGTGATAGGTTCTTCTGTTGGATTGTCTATCCAATAATCGTTGGAACTACTATTACAAGAGGTAAATAGTGCACTTATAGATATTAAGCACAATAAGATTAATTTTTTCATTTAGTGTAATTTTTGTACAAAGATACTTATTATTTAAGAATAAGGTTGTTATATTGTTGATTATCAAAAGGGTATTTAAGTAGTATTGCTTGTTTTTTGTTAAGGAATGTAAGAGGATTTTAAATATATTTGAAAGGATTTAATGTATTATGAAACAAATATATATTTCGTGTAGCTTTTCTATGCAAAAGGAGCTTAGAGAAGTGATGAATCAACTAAAATATCAGATAGATACGATAGGTTATCGCCCTTTTGTGTTTATAGAGCACTATAAGTTTGAATTTCATCAAGAGAAAGAGATGATGATGCAAGCGATGAAGGATATTGATGAGAGTTGTTGTTTGTTTGCAGAGACTACAGATAAGGGAATTGGTATAGGGATAGAAGCAGGATATGCTAAAGCACAAGGCAAACCTGTAGTCTATCTACGTCAGGCTGACGCATCACATTCTACTACAATGTCTGGTATATCGGATTATCATATTCTCTATCACAACATAGAGGATTTGGGCAGACAAGTAAAAGAACTGCTATTTCAAATACAATTAGAGGTAGAATTAAGAAAGTATATTTTAGATTTAGTACGTGAAGAAAAACAGGCTTTTACAAAAGAAGTATTAGCTTACTTAAAAGATTACAAGTTGAAAGGCGGAGGACAAGAAAGAGCGGTAGAGATACTTACAGCATTGGGCAATGTATATGATGGAGTCCCTCAGTGGAGAGATAAGATAGAGGATGTATTAGATATGATGACAGGGAATTGTTCACCTAAGTGGAGAGTGTGAGAAGAGTAAGTATATTTGTAGATAGAAAAAAGTAAAAGATGACAATAGCACAGTTATTAAAATTTGTAGAAAGAGCTACTGTAAGAAAAGCAGCCCAATTATCTATACGTGAAGTAGAGGAGGAGAGTAAAGGACACTGGATAGCATTTGTAGATGATAAAGAGGAAAGTTATGATGTACAGATTGTTATTGAGGGGAAACAAGTCCTTAGTAGAAGTTGTGAATGTGAGATTGACAATATAGTTATGTGTTCACACCAGACTAAGCTACTCATGGCAATAAATGATGCCTTAAAAGGGAAGAAAATTGCTACGAAACCTGTTGTGAAAAAAGCTTTGAGTAAAAAGAAAGTAAGCGAAAGTGTAGCATTACTTCAAGATGTTAGCCAGGAGGAGGTATATACATGGCTGACTGAATTGTTTAAGAAAAATAAGGAGGTAGAGCAGGAGTTTATATTGACTTTTAAAAAACAAGATATTGCTGAGTATACTGTAGATATCGTGGATAAAATATTGAAAGATATTTATACTTCTGTTTTTGGAAAAAGAAAGAATGCTGATACTAAAGATATTAAGAAGCTGGTAGATTTGGTTTCACTTGCATTAGAGCCAGTGGATAAATACATCGTTGTTAATATAACAAAACCTATTGCTTTAGAACTTTATTTAAAGATAATGTCTTCTCTATTTACGTTAAAGTATAGTGTGAATTATACAAGTAAACGAGTTGATACGTATATGAATAAGTTTGTTGAAAGATATGTATTAGCATTATTAAATGTCAAAGACCAAGATGTTGTCAAGAAAACGATAATCAATTTATTGAAACAACTGTATGAGCCTAAGAATAGTTTACAATACAGTCTAGTCTCTGCATTAGTTATAGAACTATACGAAAGTAAAGATGAGAGATATACTTCTCTTTGTGGGGATGAGGTAGTGAAAATAATGAAGCATTATCAAGATAATAATTATGTTGTTGAGATAGAGATGTATTTGTTCTTTTTGATAATAGCTGTTGAACAACAAGTTTTAAAAGATTGTTATAAATTGTTTAAACCAGTTAGGTTTCAGAATGAATACAATTTGCTATTACTAAAAGGGTTAATGGATATAGATGTTAAACTAGTAGAGGAGTATTGTTTAAAAATAATAGAGAGTAATATTCAGATAGAGTATAATGAGCCATATCTAGAGATACTAGAAGAGATTTATGAGAATAATGGGGATAAAAGTGGTATAGCAAACATAAAAAAGCAACTTTTCTTTCAGACCTATGACCTTGAAGATTATAATTATGTAATTAAGTATTTAAAGGATCCGGAAGAGGTTAAGAGGTTTAGAACTAAAGTTTTAAGTATTTTAAGAAATAACTTTCATCATGCAAAATCAGCCTCTATGTTGTATTTTGCAATTCTGGAAACAGAGCATAATTATAAGAAAATGCTGGAAGTACTAACTAGAGATGTTCCTCAAGATGTAATGTGGGCTTATGGTGAACAGATGTGTAAGTTTAATGCTGCATCGTACTTAGACAAGGTTATGAGCATTGGACAAACTCCTGTTTATCCTAGATATACTGATGAAAGATTGGCTGAGTTTATTGTAGAGAAATTTTCAACAAAAGATATCGTGCAGAAATTGATGAAGTATAGGTATACAGATGGAAGTTTGAATAAAAAGATCAAGACACTTGTCGAGAAAAAACAAAAGTAGATAGTAATGAAACAAGCAATTTTAGATAGAATAAAGGCTTTAGGTGGAGATATTAGTCAAGTAAAAGGAAAGTCATTACAAGAAGACTTAATGGCGATTACTTTTAATACTGTACTATACCAGCGACCAGAAGATACAGCATGGGCAAAAGCAGATGAACAAGAGCCTATCTGTGGGTTAGCAGAGTACATAGACAAGCATCAGGAGTTGGTTAATATAGACAGAAAAGTTTTCTACGATAAAATGATTGCAGACTATTATGTAATAACTAAGGAAGGTAGAGGGCAGATGTTTTGGACAGCAACTCCTTTTACACCCTATAAGGAAGGAACAGATGATTATGAGGAGTGGAGTAGTGATTTTTTACGTGAAGAAGAGGTGGATCTTACTGAGATTATTTCTGCTACAGGGTTAAAACAGCCTGAAATGATGGAGTTGTTTTATAGTTATAGTTTTCCTGATCAGTTTTATATTTGTATAGACGATCCCAATCAAGACAATCCTACATTATTTGGTACTGATCATGAGGTTTTCTTTAGAGAAGTGACTAATGAAGGAAGTTTAGAGGAATTTATGCAAAAGTTTATGACTCCACAGGAGCTAATTAATATAGTTAACAAGGCATTCGAGGATATGTTTAAATGACTTGTTGATTAGTAAGTGTTTTCTGTAGGTTAATAAAAGAAAAAGGTATTGTTTTTAGCTTGCTTTTTAGAAATTGTATATTCAAATTAGCTGATTGTATAAAAGGGTGGTTATGAGAAAGTTGTTTGTTTTTTTAAGTCTCTTATTCACCTGTATTTGCTTTGGGCAAAGTGATTGGAGAGCGTATAAACCAATTGTGAATATGGGGTATCAATTCAATTCTCACAGTCAAGTTTACGCTGGTTTAGAATATAGTTTTATTTCTGGAACGCGATTAACAGAAAGGTGGAATTTTGTAGGAGCAGGTGTAATGGCAACTCCCTATCGAGATAAGTGGTATTGGTTACCTTACGCAGATTTTACAAGAAGCAATGGCTTAGCATTTATTTCAACTCGTTTATCTACACATCACATACAGCCTCAAATAGGTGTAACTATGCTAAATTTGTTAGATATTGGAGTTGGATATTCTTTTGCATTTAAACAAAGTGTTAGTAATCCTGTTATTAAAGGGTTTACTTTGTCTTTTAAGTTGAGAATCACAAAGGATAAGTCTAATTATCTTGAAGTTATGAGATATTAATTGACAGGAACATAAGCGTTCTATTTAGTTATAAACTAGTAATTTCATTCTAAGGATAACGATATATTACCTTTGATAATATTTATTAGCTTGTAGGTTGGGTGTAGTAGTATTAAATATTTACTTTTGAGCAGAACTAAAACAATAGGAATATGAAATATACAGCTGAACATTTTATCCCTTCAGAGTATGATGAGCAAACAATTGAGTGTATTATTGATTTTCAAGATCAACCTGTGATCCTAAGTATCTATAACGGAGATGATAACTTGGAAGATATTTTGGTAGATGTAAACAAGACAATGGAAGATTTTGAGCATTTGAATAAAAGAGGTGTTCGCTTGATTACAGATGAATTGTTTGATGCCTACACAAAGAAAAGTGCTATAACAGAAGAGGAGTTTATGGAAGACATAAAATTAGTGTCTTTATACTTTACAGGAGATCAGGAAGTAGAGTTTACTTATGAGGGAAACAAAGAGCTTTTTGGCGAACATATCTTGACTATTTCTTTAGTTGAAGGACACTTTGAAGATGGTGTTGCTATAGATGGATAAAAAGTTTAAAGCGCAGCAATAATATAATAAAGAGGTTGACAGAATAATATCATGTTAACCTCTTTTGTTTAATATAGTAGTATTGGACAGATTAATTACTGCAAGTTTGCTGTATTTTAAGCAGAGTATTTTTTTATTTGTCAAGGGAAGATTAGATTTGTATAGTGTGTGTTTGACAAGAAAGTAATTATGACCATTCAAGAATTTTTAAAAAAGCAAAGTAGACAAGACTTAAGTAAATCTAAGAAATTCCCTGTTAGAGAGTTGGAGTTAGATCCAAAGGGCAAATACATTGCTTTTGTTGATGATGCGGAGCACAGTTTTGATGTTTCTATTGTTTTGGATGGCGAAGTAATTATTGTCTCGGACTGTGATTGTCATGTACAAGAAGATAGTTGTTTGCATAAAATAGCTGTGGTAATGGCTATTAAAAATAAGTTTACTGAACAAAAGCGACTTACAAAAAGCAAGCAAACCAAAGGTAGAAAAGCAAAGCTAACAGAAAGCGACGAATTGTTATTACAGATGGACAAAGATGTTTTGGTGCATTGGTTAAAAGAGGTGTTTAAAAAGAATAAACCTTTCGAGAAGCAGTTCTTACTTACCTTTGGAAAGAAAGAAATTAGCTATACACCAGAGCAAGTAAAGGAGACAACCGAACAAGTTATTGCCTCGGTAGCTGGTAAGCGAAAAACATTAGAAGCTGTTAAGATAAAAAAGATATTAGATCTACTAACTATTGCCTTGGAGCCAGTGGAGACTTTTGTTGTGGCAAATATCAATAAACCTATTGCTTATAAAATTTTTTCAACTTTTTTAGATACCCTTTATGCCTTTGATCATAGGGTATCTCATTATAGTAAAAAACTTGGTGTGTACGTTGATGAATATATTGAACGATTTGCTTTGTCGATTAATAATATACAAGATGATAAACAGTGGAGGCATATTGTAGAGATACAACTTTACAGGCTTTTTGAATTGCCGTATTTGACAAATAAGGAATATGATTATATGTTGGTGCAGTATATTTATCTAACAGCAAGTCACCAGCGTATGAATCAATATGTAGACTTGCTAAAAGAAATACTACTTGCTAAGTCCTCTAAACGTTATTTGTTCAGAAATGACTTTACACAGTTTCTTTTAAAAGTGTCAGCCAAGCACAATATTTACCAAGATGTAAGGGTATTCTTTGATAATTGATATACTTGTTTTTTTTATTGTTTGTAATTTTATCTTGTTTGTTAGCGATGTTTTAGTACATTAGTAACCAGTGAATTCCTTATAATCAAGAAATGGCATATATGAAAAGAATAATAGTTAGTTGCTTTGTAACTTTGGCACTCTTAGGTTCTGTACAAGCACAGCAAACCAAGAAAGAGGATAACAGTAAATTACTCTTAGGTATAAAAGCAGGGTTTAATCGTTCAATACTGACTAATCACGATGACTTTTTAGGAAAGTCTGGATTTCATATAGGTTTTGTTGCAGAGAAATTTGTTACTTCTAATATCTCGCTACAAACAGAATTGATGTATTCTACTTTAGGAGCAAATTTTACATCAACAGATTTTATACCTAATAATTTTGATGGTAAGGTTACTTTAAACTATTTGTCTATTCCTATTATGGCAAAGTTTTACCTCTACAAAGGCTTTAATTTACAAATGGGACCGCAGCTAAGCTTTGCATTACATACCAAGTCGAAGTTTGATGGGTATTCTTATTATGAAAATAAGAAGATTGAAAAAACAGATTTTGCTGTTAATTTTGGTCTGGGATATGAGTTTGATAATCGTGTCTTTATTGAGACTCGTGGAATATTTGGAGTTACAAATGTCATTAAACTTGAAGATGACGAGAGTAAGAATTTTGGAGTACAGTTTTCGATTGGTTATAAATTTAACTAAACAATACAGTAAAGGCTTTCTATGAAATAGATGGCCTTTTTTTATGCTTATTTTAGAGGATCTAATTCAATAAAGTTGTTAACTTAGGAAACTTAAACAACAACACTATGTTCAATAAAGATACTTATATAAAACGCAGACAAAATTTAGTAAACAATGTACAGTCAAAAGGTATATTGTTATTCTTTGGAAATATTGAAAACCCTGTAAATTTTGAAGATAATACCTATCACTTTAGACAGGATAGTACTTTTTTATACTACTTTGGTATCCAACAACCAAAATTAGCAGCGATTATTGATTTAGACGAGAATAAATCAATTGTATTTGGAAATGAAATGTCAATCGATGAGATTGTGTGGATGGGACGTCAAGAAACATTAAAAGATAAATGTGAAAAATCAGGAGTTTTAGATGTTCGCCCCTACGCAGATTTAGCTACTTATTTGGCTACTGCTTTAAGTGTTAAGCGTCCTATTCATTACCTGCCACCTTATCAATCAGTAAATAAAATCTTATTAAGCGAATTATTACAAATTTCACTTGGAGATTTTAAAGCTTCTGTGGCTATGATTCAGGCTATTGTAAAACAAAGAGAAATCAAGGAGTCACAAGAGATTGAGCAGATTGAGAGTGCCCTTAAAGTTTCTACCCAAATGCACTTATTGGCTATGCAAATGGCAAGACCTGGAGCTAAAGAATATGAGATTGTGAGTGCTATCGAACATGTGGCTGGAAGTCATAATTGTGAGCTTGCTTATCCTTCTATTGTAACTGTGAATGGGGGGATATTACACAATCATTATAAAATGAATACCCTTGAGTCAGGTAGGTTGTTATTAAACGACTCTGGGTGTGAGACATCAATGGGCTATGCATCAGATTTGACGCGTACCTATCCTGTGGATAAAACTTTTACATCAGAGCAACGTGATCTGTACAATATAGTTTTGAACTCTTTTGAGGGCGCTAAGGCAGAACTTAAAGCTGGAGTAAAATATAAAAACGTACACCTAAAAGCCTGTGAGATATTAGCGCAGGGGCTAATAGATTTTGGTTTGATGAAAGGAAACGCACAAGATGCTGTAGCTAATCATGCCCATACGATGTTCTTCCAATGTGGATTAGGACATATGATGGGATTAGATGTACACGATATGGAAGACTTAGGTGAACAATATGTTGGATATACCGCTGAAGAGCCTAAGGATACAAAACAGTTTGGTATTAAGTCGCTTCGTTTGGGAAAAGAATTAAAAGCAGGACATGTACTAACGGTAGAGCCAGGCATTTACTTTATCCCAGAGTTAATCGAGATGTGGCAGGCAGAGAATAAATACGCGGAGTTTATTAATTATGAAAAACTCAATAAGTTTAAAGACTTTGGAGGTATTCGTATAGAGGATAACTTTTTAATTAACAATGACGGTTATAAACATCTCGGACCTGAATTGATTAAAACAGTAACAGAAATTGAAGATTATAAAAGACAGTTCTAAAAAGTAAAGTATAGATTTGAAAAGCCCAAGAGCATTGCTTTTGGGCTTTTTATATAGTAGTATTTTAATCTTATTTGAGAAATTTTAAAAAGGCATAACTCTTTCTATTGTGTAAATAATTAAGTGTGTCTTCGTGTGTATAGGCTTCTTTTTCAAAACTGATGCATCGATAGGCATGAAAAGAGTCTTTATTCTTTATAAAGTGGTAGGTAAACTCAATGACATACCAGATAAAGAATGGGATAATCAATAATTCCAACTGTTGTTTTAAATGGATGCATTCATGTTGAATTAAAATGTGATTATCAATCTCTTGTTTATCTTTTAGGATAATAAAAGGAAAGATAGTTAGTCCGTCGAATTGTTTAGGTAGTAGATTCTTTATAATCAATATCCTATTGGGATGGATTAGCATAATGTATGTTTTTTGTAATATTTAAAGGTAATTGATTTATAGTGAATCTCGAATATTGTGAATAAAAATTAAATATGTAAATATTCTATGTAAGTTCTGTAATAAGTTTGATAGTCAAAGCGTTTACCTTTATAGCAACGGATATTCACCTTATAAAATATAGCATAATGCACTACTATCAACTTCATGAAGAATTAAAACAACTTTTTCATCAACAAGGTGATTTTCATTGTGATGAAAACTTGGCAATAGAGATTCACAAGTATCCTTTTAAATCCACTAAAGCAGATGGAATATTAATAGGTTCAGAGCGATTATTTTGTGAAGATCACCAGGTTGAATTCCAAGAGTGTTTTGTTAAATATACAGCGGATACCGATACGCTTTTAGATGTTCCAGATTTTAGTGTAAAGGAAAACTTAGATTTTAAAATTATTGTTGTGAAACCCAACGATGTGAAAGTTTGCCAAGATGTGATTGTTATGTTTCATGGTCTTAACGAAAAGAAATGGGATAAGTACTTACCTTGGGCGTATGAACTAACTAAAAGAACAAAAAAAGCTGTAGTCTTATTTCCTATTAGTTTCCACATGGATCGTACACCCTGGCAGTGGTCTGATCGCAAAATGATGTTTGAAATTGCACAGAAACGAGCAGCAGATTGGAAGGAGAATTCTGATAGTAGCTATGTCAATGCTGCTATTAGTACGCGAATGGAGGCTCATCCTCAACGGATGTTTTGGTCGGGCTTGCAGACTTATTACGATTTTATCGAATGGGAAAAGGCTCTTAGAAAAGGAGTTTTTTCTACTGTTTCTTCTCAAGCAAATATTGATCTTTTTGGATATTCTATTGGGTCGTTTTTATCTATTATTTTAATGATGGCTAATCCTAACAATATATTGGATAAGGCTAAGTTGGTGTGTTTTTGTGGTGGGATGACCATAGATCGTATGTTCCCAGTTTCAAAATACATCATGGATGGTCGTGCAACTATAATGATGCAGAAGATATTCGCACAATTATTAACCACAAGCTTTGCTGCCGAACCAAGATTAAATCACTATCAATCATGTGAATTACATCCTGGAGAGAGTTGGTTTAAAACAATGTTGAGGTATAATCATTTTCAAGCTGAACGTGAAGTGCGGCTAAGAGAGTTACAAGGTCAAATCATGTCTATTAATCTAAAAAATGATGAAGTAGCACCTCCAGTGGAAGCCTTAAATATGCTAAAGGGACCTTATAGGGATATTGATATTAAAGTGGATATATTAGACTATCCTTTTAATTATACTCATATGGTACCCTACCCATTGACAAGTAAAAATGCTGAAGAAGTAGATGCACATTTTAATCTAACAATGGCTAAAATGGCAAATTTTTACTTAAAGTAATAATCTTGTAAACTTCTTGTTTTCATTGGGTTTGAGTATTGGTTTTAGAAGCGAATGTTTGAAAAGTATAAGAAATAAATAAAAAATATTTGTCGAGGGTATGAAAATAATACATACATTTGATTTATCAAATAAACAATAAAAGACATGTATCTTAATCAATTACATCATCGTCATCATTCTACTTGTACTCTTACGAGCTGGTAATGATATGGTGTATTTGAATCCAAAATATCTAATTATCCCGTTTGAGTAAATCAGACGGGATTTTTTGTTTTTAAGCATATTGCTATTTTATATTTCCTATTGATTTACTCAAACATTATAATCTAAAATATGATGAGTAAATTAAAAATTGCAATCCAAAAAAGTGGACGTCTTAGTGAGAAATCCCTAGAATTATTAAAAGAGTGTGGTATTAAGTTTCCCAATGGTGGAGGTAAACTAATTGCCGAAAGTAAAAACTTTCCTATTGAAGTATTGTTCTTGCGAGATGATGATGTAACCAAATACGTAGAACAGCAAGTAGCTGATATCGGTATCGTGGGAGAGAATGTTTTCATTGAAGCTAATCTTTCTGTGAATGTTTTAGAATACTTAGGCTTTGGAAGTTGTCGTTTAAGTTTAGCTGTTTCAAAAGAAGTAGATTATCCTGGGATAACATACTTCGAAGGAAAAAAGATAGCTACTTCATATCCATTTATTTTACAGAAGTATTTGAAAGAGCAAGGAGTAAGTGCTACTATAGAGTTTATTTCTGGTAGTGTTGAGATTGCACCTAGTATTGGATTGGCTAGCGGTGTGTGTGATATCGTGAGTAGTGGATCTACACTGATGTCTAATGGGCTTAAAGAAGTAGATAAGGTACTGGATAGTCAGGCAATACTAATTAGTAATAAAGCTTTAAGTATTGAGAAACAGGCGCTGTTAGATAAACTCTTGTTTAGAATTAAGTCCGTTTTAAATGCAAAAGAACGCAAGTATATCTTATTGAATGCGCCTAACGATAAGTTGGAACAAATCATTTCAATATTACCAGGTATGAAGAGTCCTACTATTCTTCCATTAGCTGATAAAGGATGGAGTAGTTTACACTCTGTCATCCAAGAAGATCAGTTTTGGGATATTATCGATGAGTTAAAAAACTTAGGAGCAGAGGGAATTTTAGTAGCTCCAATAGAAAAAATGATTTACTAAACTAAGAAGTTATGATTACAATATACAAACCAACAAAAGAGGAATGGATAGGATTGATCAAACGTCCTATTATTACTACAGAAAGTTTAAATGAGAGTATTAGTACTGTACTAAAACAAGTTAGAGATAGAGGGGATGTAGCTGTTGAGAATTACACCTCATTATTCGATGGAGTACAACTGAAAAACTTCAGAGTAAGCAAACAAGAAATTGAAGAAGCCACTACTTCAGTCAGTCAGGAAATAAAAGAAGCTATAAAGATAGCTGCATCTAATATCAAAAAGTTTCACCAATCTCAGATCATACAAGAGGAAAAAGTAGAAACAACAGAAGGGGTTAACTGTTGGAGAAAGAGTGTGGGAATAGAAAAGGTAGGACTTTATATACCAGGGGGAACAGCTCCTCTATTCTCTACTTTATTAATGTTAACTATTCCAGCTCAGTTAGCAGGTTGTAAAGAGTTGATATTGTGTACACCGTGTAACAAACAAGGCAAGGTAAATGAAGTAGTACTTTATGCTGCTCAATATTTAGGAATAGATACAATTTTTAAAATAGGAGGAGCTCAGGCTATTGCTGCTATGGCCTACGGTACAGAGACTGTTCCTCAAGTTTATAAGATATTCGGGCCTGGTAATCAGTATGTGACTAAGGCTAAGGAGCTAGTACAGGCAGAAGGTGTAGCTATTGATATGCCAGCGGGGCCTAGTGAAGTTTTAGTTATCGCTGATGAGGTGGCAGATGCAGATTATATAGCTGCAGATTTGTTGTCACAGGCAGAACACGGGACAGATAGTCAAGTAGTCTTGGTAACGACAACGAAACAAAAGTTAAGTGAAGTAACAGAGGCTTTAGAAAAACAATTAGAAGAATTACCTCGAAAGGACTTAGCCATACAGACATTGAACAATAGCTTGATGATAGAATTATCGACTATAGAAGAATGTATTGCTTTTAGCAATGCTTATGCACCTGAACACTTAATCTTGAATATAGAGAATGCCGAGAAGTATATAGACTTAGTGATCAATGCAGGTTCAGTATTCTTAGGCGCTTACTCATGTGAGAGTGCAGGGGACTATGCTAGCGGAACGAATCATACCTTACCTACTAATGGATATGCCAAGAGCTATAGCGGGGTATCTGTAGATAGTTTTGTAAAGAAGATTACTTTTCAAAAGTTAACAAAACAAGGGCTGAAAAATATAGGTAAAACAATAGAAGTAATGGCAGAAGCAGAGGAGTTAATCGCTCACAAAAACGCTGTTAGTATTCGCCTTAAAAAACTAAGTAATGAGTAATAGTAAAATAAATATAAACGAATTAGTACGCCCTAATATTAAGATCTTATCTCCTTATACCAGTGCAAGAGATGAGTATAAAGGAGATAAGGAGGTATTCTTAGATGCGAATGAGAATCCTTATGGTAAAGTGAACCGCTATCCTGATCCTTATCAACTTGAGTTAAAACAAGTGATTAGTAAGGTAAAAGGAGGTAGTGCTGACCAATTGTTTTTAGGTAATGGAAGTGATGAAGCTATTGACTTAGCCTATCGTATATTCTGTGAGCCCAATAAGGATAAAGCTATTGTATTTACACCAACCTATGGAATGTATCAAGTGTATGCTAATATCAATGCTGTAGAGCTAATTACACTTCCTCTAGATGAGATATTTCAGATCGAACAAGCAATGGTAGAGCCTTATCTAAACGATGATACTGTGAAGTTGATGTTTATCTGTTCGCCTAATAACCCTACTGGCAATCTAATCTGTGAAGAAACAATAGTCACATTGCTTAATCGCTTTAAAGGAATCGTTATAATCGATGAAGCGTATATTGATTTTAGTAATGAACCTTCTTGGTTAGATAAATTGTCACAATATAGTAATCTAATCATTTTACAGACCTTGTCTAAAGGGTGGGGAATGGCAGGTCTACGCATCGGTATGGCATGGATGAATGAAGAGGTGCTTTACTATTTTAATAAAGTGAAGTCTCCTTATAATTTGAGTGTTGTTAATCAGCAACTTGCGATTGAAACGTTAAGGGATGTCGAGGGCTTTAAAGAGAGAATAGCACTACTTTTAAGTGAGAAAGAAAGAGTGATTAGAGAATTAAGTACATTGTCTATTACATCGTTTATCTATCCTTCAGAAGCTAATTATCTCTTAGTTAAATTCGACAAGGCTGATCAACTGTATCAAGAGTTAATAGATAGACAGATTATCGTGAGAAATAGAAGTAAAGTAGTAGAAAATACTTTGCGTATTTCGATAGGAACACCACAGGAAAACAACCAATTAATAACTGCATTAAAAGCTATAGAACGTGAAAAAGAAAGTATTGTTTATAGATAGAGACGGAACTATTATTAAAGAACCTGAAGACTTTCAGATAGATAGTTTTGAAAAATTAGTATTCTTACCCAAGTCAATATCTAGTTTGTCTAAAATTGCTCGAGAGTTAGATTATATACTTGTATTAGTTAGTAATCAAGATGGTCTAGGAACTGCTTCATTTCCAGAAAACACTTTCTGGCCAGTACAGAACTTTATTTTGGATACACTAGCAGACGAGGGAGTGACATTTACAGATATTTATGTAGATGATTCTTTTGACTATGAGAATAAACCTACGCGCAAACCTGGGCTCGGAATGTTAGGTAAGTATGTATATGGTGATTATGATTTGGCTAATTCGTATGTATTAGGAGATCGATTTACAGATATACAATTGGCAGAGAACTTAGGGAGTAAAGCTATTTATATCAATGAATTAAAGGATGATAGAGCTGCTCTGTCTACAATGGACTGGGAAGAAATCTATCAGTTTTTAAAACAACAGCCTCGTATAGGGAAAGAATATAGAAAGACCAATGAAACGATTATTGATATATCTGTAAACTTAGACTGTGCTAAAGAATGTAAGATTAATACTGGATTAGCCTTTTTTGATCACATGTTAGAACAGGTGAACAGACATGGTAATATCGGTTTGGAGATTCAGGTAAAAGGAGATTTGCAAGTAGATGAGCACCATACGATAGAGGATACTGCTATAGCCTTAGGTACAGCCTTTAAAAAAGCATTGGGTACTAAGAAAGGGATAGAGCGATATGGATTCTTACTTCCGATGGATGAGTGTTTAGCACAGGTAGCTATTGATTTTGGAGGAAGGGCATGGTTAGTATGGGAGGCTGAGTTTAAGAGAGAAAAAGTAGGTGATATGCCTACAGAGATGTTCTTTCACTTCTTTAAATCGTTCTCTGATGCAGCGAGTTGTAACCTAAATATTAAGGTAGAGGGAGATAATGAACACCACAAGATAGAGTCTATATTCAAAGCCTTTGCTAAGGCAATAAAGATGGCAGTGAGCAAGACAGAAAATTACAATATCCCTAGTACTAAAGGTATACTATGATCGCAATTATAAAATACAATGCAGGTAATGTACAGTCTGTACAGAATGCAATAGAACGCTTAGGGTATAAGACTATAGTGACAGATGATCTAGCGATGCTCACCTGTGCAGATAAGGTGATTTTTCCAGGAGTAGGAGAGGCTTCATCTGCGATGAGATACTTAATAGACAAGGGGTTGGATAAAGTAATTATAGGATTGCAACAACCTGTTTTGGGAATTTGTTTAGGAATGCAGTTGTTGTGTAAATCGAGTGAGGAGGGAGGAGTAGAAGGTTTAGGTATCTTTGATAATGAGGTAAAGCTGTTTCCTGCCTTAGACATAGTTCCTCACATGGGATGGAACAACTTTAGTAGTGTGAAAGGACCTTTATTTAAAGGAATACAATTGGCAGATGATTTTTACTATGTGCATAGTTATTACGCAACATTAAGTGAGAGTACTATTGCTGTGAATACCTATATACAACCTTTTTCGGCGGCTTTACAAAAGGATAATTTCTATGCAGTGCAGTTTCACCCTGAGAAGTCGGGTAAAGTAGGAGAACTATTAATAAAGAATTTTTTAGAATTATGAGAATTATACCAGCGATAGATATAATAGCAGGGCAGTGCGTTCGACTATCTAAGGGGGATTATAACACCTCTAAAGTGTATAATACCAGTGCAGTGGAAGTGGCAAAACAGTTTGAAGATGCAGGAATTGAGTATCTACACGTAGTGGATCTAGATGGTGCTAAGTCGAGCCAAATAATGAATGCTAAGGTATTAGAAGAGATAGCTACTCAAACCAATCTACAGATAGACTTCGGTGGAGGTATTAAGAAGGATGAAGATATCATTACTGCTTTTAATAGCGGTGCTAAGCAAGTGACTGTAGGAAGTATAGCAGCGACTAAGCCAGAACTATTCTTAAGGTGGTTAGATGCTTATGGAAGTGAGAAAGTAATATTGGGAGCAGATTGTAAGCAACGCAAGATTATGACTCAAGGATGGTTAGACTCTGCCGATACAGACGTTTTAGAGTTTATCCAGTCGTATGAGCAGAGAGGGGTGTCTTATACCATAGTCACTGATATAGAAAAAGACGGAATGCTAAGCGGACCTGCCATAGAGCTGTATAAAGAGATTATAGCGAATACAGAAGTTAAGTTGATCGCTAGTGGTGGATTAACTACTGTAGCTGAATTGTACAAGCTAAAAGAGATAGGTTGTGAAGCAGTAATCATAGGCAAAGCTATTTATGAAGGAAAGATAACCTTAAAAGAGTTGAGTGAATTATGCTAAAGAAGAGAATAATAGCCTGTATGGATATTCAGAATGGCCAGGTGGTCAAAGGGATTAACTTCGTTGATATACAGCGAGCTGGTGATCCTATAACATTGGCAAAACGCTATGTAGTGGAAGGCGTAGATGAATTAGTCTTTTTAGATATCACTGCTACAATCGAGAATAGAAAGACATTAATTGGTTTAGTAAATAAGATCGCGAGTCAGATAAATATACCATTTACAGTAGGAGGAGGGATTAGCACTAAAGAACAGGCGATCGAATTAGTTAGGTCAGGTGCGGATAAGGTAAGTGTTAATTCTGCTGTGATTAAAAGACCAGAACTAGTTAGCGAAATAGCACAAGCCCTAGGGAGTCAGTGCGCTGTTGTAGCTATAGATACAAAATATGAAGATGGAGAGTGGTGGGTATACAGTGCAGGCGGGCGTATTAAAACAGATCTTAAGACTGTAGAGTGGGCAAGAGAAGTAGAGCGCTTAGGGGCAGGCGAAATATTATTAACTTCTATGAATAATGACGGTACAAAAGACGGTTTTGCACTGGATATTACAGCTGAGGTAGCCAAGGAAGTGAATATTCCTGTGATTGCTTCAGGTGGTGCAGGTGCTATAGAACACTTCACACAGGTATTCACTCAGACGCAAGCGACAGGTGCCTTAGCAGCGAGTATTTTTCACTATGCAGAAGTAGGTATACCAGAGTTAAAGCAGGCGTTAAAAACAAATAATATAAGTGTAAGATGAAATTAAATATCAATTTTAATAAAGGAAATGGGTTAGTACCTGTGATTATTCAGGATAAAGATTCTATGCAAGTATTGATGCAAGGATATATGAATGAAAAGGCCTACCAACAGACAATCACACAGGGAAAAGTAACGTTCTACAGTCGTACTAAGAATAGGCTTTGGACCAAAGGAGAAACCTCAGGAAATTATTTATTGGTCAAAGATATTAAGACGGACTGTGACCAGGACTGCCTTTTGATATCCGTAGAGGCAGTAGGAGCAACATGTCATACAGGAACTACTTCTTGTTTTGGAGAAATGGCAGACAAAGGCTTTGTCTATCAATTAGAACAAATCATCAGTGAGCGAATAGATGATAATATAGAGTCATCATATACCAATGAACTTTACAAAAGAGGTATAAACAAGGTAGCTCAAAAAGTAGGGGAAGAAGCAGTTGAGCTGGTTATCGAAGCTAAAGATGACAATGATGATTTGTTTAAGAATGAAGCAGCAGATTTATTGTACCACTATTTAATCCTTTTAAAGGCAAAAGGTTTTATGCTAAGTGACATAGAGGCTGTATTAAAACAAAGACACACAAAATAAGTGTATTGTTATAAATACTCTGTGAACAAGAACAAGGTAATACAAATAACAAAGCCTCCCATTAGGAGGCTTTGTTGTATGTAAGCTATTTGATTATTTAGCGTTGTTTGCTTCAATCCACTCGCGTGCATTAACGAATGCTTCCATCCAAGGAGAAACTTCATCTTTTCTTCCTTCTGGATAGTTAGCCCAGTGCCATTGGAATAATGAACGCTCGATGTGAGGCATCATTACTAAGTGGCGTCCTGTTGTATCACACATCATAGCAGTGTTAAAGTCAGAACCATTAGGGTTAGCAGGGTAAGCCTCATAGGCATACTTCGCTACGATATTGTATTTATCTTCTGTCTCAGGTAAGTTGAATTTACCTTCTCCATGAGAAACCCATACTCCTAAAGTACTTCCTTTTAAAGTTGAAAGCATAATAGAGTTGTTCTCTTGAATAGTTACAGAAGTAAAGATACTCTCGTGTTTTTGAGATTCGTTATGTTGCATCTTACCGTGTACTTCGTGCTCAGGATTGATTAATTCTAATTCCATAAACAACTGACACCCGTTACAGATACCTACAGATAAAGTGTCCTGACGAGCAAAGAAGTTTTTCAATGCTGTATTTGCTTTCTCATTGTACATAAATGCACCAGCCCATCCTTTTGCAGATCCTAATACGTCAGAGTTAGAGAATCCACCTACAGCTCCGATAAATTGGATATCTTCAAGCGTTTCTCTACCTGAAATAAGGTCTGTCATGTGAACGTCTTTTACATCAAAACCAGCTAAGAACATTGCATTAGCAACCTCTCTTTCTGAGTTACTACCTTTCTCGCGGATAATAGCTGCTTTAGGTCTTGGTTTAGAAGCGTCAACTACAGGTTTTTTACCGTCAAACTGAGTTGGGAAACTGAAGTTTAAAGGTTGTTCTTTATAGTTGTTATAACGATCTGCGGCCTTGTTATTCTTTGTTTGTTTTTGGTCTAATAAATAAGACGTTTTCATCCAAGTATCTCTAATAGCAGGTACGCTAAATGCGAAGTGATCTGATCCATTAGTGAATGATACTTTCTCATCAGTAGTAACCGTACCGATCTTAACAGCTACAACTCCTTTAGCAGCTAATGCTTGTTCTAAAGTAGCGTCGTCTTTAGCTTGAACGATAAGCGCGATGTTTTCGTTAAACAATGCTTTTACGGTGTCTTTCTCGTTAAGAGCAGTCAAGTCATATTTAGCACCTAAGTTCACATCTGCAAACGTCATTTCTAAAAGAGAAGTAACTAAACCACCACTTCCGATATCGTGTCCAGCAGCGATTTGTTCGTTAGCTACTAATTCTTGAATAGCATTGAATGCATTTTTAAAGTAAGCCGCATCAGTGATAGTAGGAACCTCTTGACCAATCTTGTTTAGTACTTGTGCAAAAGAAGAACCTCCCAATTTGAAGTTGTCTTTAGACAAGTTGATATAGTAAATAGAACCAGCGTTTTTCTTTAAAGTAGGTTCTACTATTTTAGTAATATCTGTACAGTTTGCTGCAGCAGAGATAATAACAGTACCAGGAGCAATAACTTCATCGTTAGGATACTTCTGCTTCATTGATAATGAATCTTTTCCTGTAGGGATATTGATCCCTAATTCGATAGCGAAGTCCGAACACGCTTTTACAGCTTTGTATAAACGAGCATCTTCTCCAGCATTGTTACATGCCCACATCCAGTTTGCTGATAAAGAAACGTTTTTGATTCCTTCTTTAAGAGGAGCCCAAACGATATTAGATAAAGCCTCAGCAATAGCATTTCTACTTCCTGCAGCAGGATCTACGATAGCTACTACAGGAGCGTGTCCTACAGTAGTTGCGATACCTTCTTTACCTTTGTAATCAAGTGCCATAGCACCTAAGTTATTTAATGGCAATTGTAATGGGCCTGTACATTGTTGTTTAGCCACACGACCTCCCACACAACGGTCTACTTTATTTGTCAACCAATCTTTAGAAGCTACAGCTTCTAATTGTAACAATTGGTTTAAGTATTCTTCTACTTTTGATACAGAGTAATCTAAATCAGCATATACACGGTTGATTGTTTGATCATCCATGATTGTCTTAGGAGAGCTTCCGAACATATCTTCGATAGCGAAGTCCATTGGTTTATCTCCTTTTGTTTTAGATTCTATCGTAAAGCGGTGATCATTAGTAATCTCACCAACAGTGTACATCGGAGCGCGTTCTCTTTCTGCAATTCTCGCTAAAGTATCGATGTCTTTTTGACCGATTACTAATCCCATTCTTTCTTGAGACTCATTACCAATAATTTCTTTAGCAGATAGCGTAGGGTCACCCACAGGTAGAGCATCTAAATTGATATTTCCACCTGTTTCTTCTACTAATTCAGAAAGACAGTTTAAGTGTCCACCTGCACCGTGATCGTGAATAGATACGATAGGGTTATGTTCAGCCTCTACCATCGCACGGATAGCATTAGCAGCACGTTTTTGCATCTCTGGGTTAGAACGTTGGATAGCGTTTAACTCAATTCCAGAACCGAAAGCACCTGTATTAGCAGAAGATACTGCCGCACCTCCCATACCGATTCTGTAGTTCTCACCACCTAAGATCACCACTTGGTCACCTTCAGTTGGTTTGTGTTTTAAAGCTTGGTCTAATTTACCGTATCCAATACCACCAGCTTGCATAATCACTTTGTCAAACCCTAATTTACGAGCGTCTTCTTCATGCTCGAATGTAAGGATAGACCCTGTGATTAAGGGTTGACCGAATTTGTTACCAAAGTCAGAAGCACCATTAGAAGCTTTGATTAAGATATCGATAGGCGTTTGGTATAACCATGCTCTTTCGTCCATTGCTTGTTCCCATGGACGGTTTTCTTCTAAGCGAGAGTATGATGTCATATAGATAGCAGTACCTGCTAACGGCAATGAACCTTGCCCACCAGCTAAACGGTCGCGTATCTCTCCTCCAGATCCTGTAGCAGCACCATTAAAAGGTTCTACAGTAGTAGGGAAGTTATGCGTTTCTGCTTTTAATGAAATAACAGAGTCAAACTCAGTCTCTGCATAGAAGTCAGGTTTGTCTGCCGATTTAGGAGCAAACTGCGTTACTTTAGGTCCTTTGACAAAAGCAACGTTATCTTTATAAGCCGAAACAATATCATTAGGATTTGTCTCAGATGTTTTTCTAATTAATTTGAAAAGAGAAGTAGGTTGCTCTTCTCCGTCGATGATGAAGGTACCGTTAAATATTTTGTGACGGCAGTGTTCTGAGTTCACTTGTGAGAATCCGAATACCTCAGAGTCTGTAAGTTTACGTCCCAATTTAGTCGCTAAGTCATTTAGGTAAGTAATCTCTTCATCGTTTAAAGCTAAACCTTCTTGTGCGTTGTATTTAGCGATGTCCTCAATGTAGTTAATTGCTTCTGGAGCAATATTGATTGCAAAGATGTCTTGGTGTAGTGTTTCGAACTCTTGTGATAACATTGGATCGAATGCTTCACAGTCTTCTGCTTTTACGAACTCTTCAATGCGAATAATTCCAGTGATTCCCATATTTTGAGTAATCTCTACAGCATTGGTACTCCATGGAGTAATCATCGTAGCACGTGGACCGACAAATTTAGCGTTGATTGTTTTCTCGTTGATGTGCTTGGCATTGCCAAATAACCAGTTTAACTTTTGGATATCTTCATTAGATAAGTTGTTCTCCACCTGTACTGTGTAGAACTTTCTCGAAGGGTTTTCGAAGAAATGAATCATTGCGTTAAGAATATTTAGTTGTTGTTGTAATGCACAAAAATAGACTAAAAAATAAGATTTTAAAAATTAATGTTTCAATGGACTTAAAAAGATAAAATTGCCTTTTACTATAGCTAAAAAGCTTGTATAAAAAAAGGTTTCAGACTCAAGCCTAAAACCTTTTTTACTATGATTATTTTTCAATATTATTTCGAAGCATCCACAGTTTTACATACCTTAAAAAGGTAGCATAACCATTTAAAAATGACAAGATAAGTCCTGGTATTCCATCTCTAAAACCTTGTTTTAAAAAATAGTGTTTTAAAAAACGCAATCCTGGTTTTAAAATAAAGTGAAAGAAGGTCAGCTTGCCTGTTTTTAGGTTGTAATCTTCTGCTTGTAATGTTGCATAGTGACTTAATTTCTGTACGTGAAAGTCAAAACCCCTATAGGTATTGTGATAGAGTTTATTCTTTAGAAAACCTATTTGGCCTTCCACTTGTAAATTCTCGTGAACTTTATTTACATAAAAACTATTGTCTTTTTTAAAAAGGCGAACTACTTTGTCATTCTGATATCCTGAATAATTAATTGGTCTTTCAAAAAAGTAATTACGTCTAAAAACCCAGTAAGCTTGATATTGATTTTGTTTGTTGTTTTTAAAGAGTTCGATTATTTCTTCTCTTAATTCTGCAGTTAATTGTTCATCTGCATCTAATAATAAAACCCATTCTGTGTCTATTTGTGTGATAGCCCAGTTTTTTTGATCGGAGTAGTTATCAAATTTTCTTGTTAACACTTTTGCTCCTAACTCTGTTGCTATCTCTACAGTTTTATCCGTACTACAAGAATCGATTAAATAGACCTCTTCTACTATATCAATAGCAGATAAAATGCAGTCCCTAATTTTAGTTTCTTCATTTTTGGTTGGAATTAGAAGTGTTAGTTTGTTTTTCATTTTATTTGGTCCCTACTTTATAAAATAGCTATCTGTTTAATATAACTTTATGTGATTTATTTTATTGCTCTATGTAAATTGATTAACTTGACATACTTCATGAAAGAAAAGAAAGATTGTATTAAGGAAAATGCAAAACCATCAATTCCGTTAAGAATGCCTTTTTTGAAGAAATAACATCTCACAAAAGCAACTGTTCCATTTAAAATAGGTTTAAAAGCCGAGACTTTTTTTCCTTTTTCAAATAATTGTTGTGCAGCCCAAGTAGAATATTGATTCTTCTTGTCTATTACTTGTTTGTAAGATTCCCACCCATAGTGCAAGATGTGTACATTAACGCTTTTTTCATTGGTAGCGATAATGTATTGATGAGCCATATGATCTGAAGGAAAAGCTGTTTTTTTATTAAAAAAGCGAACTTTTGAATCGGGATACCATCCAGAGAAATTAATAAGTTTGTTTCCTAAGAAATTTTTGACTCTAAATTTATAGGCATCAATGGTGCTGTTTTCATATTCTTTTTTGCGAATAAATGCTAAAGCATCCTCGTCTAAGAACTCATCAGCATCTAAGTTCATTATCCAGTCATTTTTACAATATTGCAAACCATACGTTCGTTGTGGACCATCACCTAAGTATGCTTGCAAATAAACTTTTGCTCCTTTGCTCTTTGCTATTTCGACTGTTTTATCTGTGCTATTTGAATCAATGATGATTACCTCTTCACAGTACTGAAATAATGAATCTAAACACTTTCCAATGTTTTTTTCCTCATTAAATGTTATTACTAATCCAGTTATTGGCATAATTGTTCGTTGTATATAAGCTGTATAAAGATAGTGTTAATGTTGTAATTTTTAATCTATGGTAAGTTGATTATTTTTTACTCTAAAATTAAATGATTGTATGTAAGCTTTGATGAAATCTTCCATTTGTTTTAGAACCTCTAATTCAGTATTCATTAGATTGTTCTTAAGTAATGGATCTGTTTTCCAATTGTATAATCCCAATGTTTTCTTTCCATCAAAAGCTAAGTAATAATCGCCTTTTTCGTAGTTGTATATATTGTCTAAGTAGTTAACAACAAAATCTTGCTCTGATTTATACGATTTACCATAAGTAACTATTTTGGTGTTAATTTGCAGATAATCCATTAAACTTGGCAAGATATCAATCTGTTGAAAGTTCTTTTCTACTTTTTCTATTGAAAGACTTTCGTCTCCAGGTGCAAAAAATAAGATTGGAACTCTGAACTTACCTACATTAGTTTTCCAATGGTCTTCCTTGGGTTCTGAGCAAGTGTGATCAGCTGTAATAACAAAGATTGTGTTGTTGTACCACTCTTTAGTTTTAGCTGTTTCAAAGAATTTCTTCAAGGAGTAGTCTGCATAGGCAATAGATTCGTGAATGTCAGCATTTCCCTTTGGAAATTTCCCTTTGTATTTCTCAGGTATGGTATAGGGGTTGTGTGATGAAATTGTAAATAAAGTCGTAAAAAAAGGCTTTTTAAACTCATCTAGTTTTTTTGCATAAAACTGTAAGAACTCTTCATCGAATATTCCCCATGCACCATCGAATGCCTCTGGACCTTGATATTCATTCTTTCCATAATACTCATCAAATCCCGCCACATTTGCATATTGGTCAAAGTTTTGACTTCCGTTAAATGCTCCATGGAAGAAAGCGGTGTGATAACCATTTTCTTTTAAGATTTTGGGTAGGGTATATACATCGTTTAGTGCATAGCTCGATGATATAAAGGTTCTGTTCATTAAACTTGGAATGCTTGAGATAGCTGAAGGTACAGCATCTATAGAAACTTTACCATTGGCAAAAGCATTTTCAAAGAAATGACTGTTTTGTGCTAAAGAGTCCATAAAAGGAGTTAAGCCTCTGTGCATGGTTTCTCTACCAAAACTCTCCACTATTAATAGGACAACATTCTTTTTATTTATGCTATCATACTTGAATTCTTGTATAGGATTAAAGACTTTATTTAGTTCGCTATCAGTGAAAAATTGTACTTCTTCCAAGACCTCACTTTTCCCCATTGTCTTGATAACAGAGAAAGGTGTGTTTAAGACAAGTGCTGTGTTTTTTAGCCCACCGTACTGAGAAGCATCTACTAATCTTATGGGTTTATGCTGTAAACCACCACGGCCTAAAACAAGCATAATACCTATAACTAATATTGCTATAATGATATCTTTTACGTTGATATAACTTCTTTTTATTTTGTAATCTATCTTTCTGTAAATCAACCAAAAAATAAAGAAAGATAAAAACATGAATAGTGGTATCCACCAATAATCAACAATAAAGTTTTTTAGTAGACCTGGTATTTCTTGCTCCATTCCAGTAGCTGTAATGAAGGCATAAGAACTACGGCGACCAATGAATTTAAAGTATTCGTAATCTACGTAGTTCAAGCATAGAAAGAAAATATTGACTAAGTAAAAACTGTAAAATAAGAATTGTTGGTAACCTGCTCTGGTTTGAAATTTACCTGGAAAGATATGAAGTAGGGCAAAAGCCATATTTAAAAATCCCAGCGCAGCAAGGTCAAATCGCAATCCACCTATAAATACTTTCCAATCCCATGGATCTAACAAGTGACTGTTATAGAAATAGAACCCTATTCTACATACTTGATAGAAGATAAAGATTAAAGCAAATCTTTTGAAAAATAAAATACAATTTTGAGAAAGAAGTTTACTCATGATATTTGATTAATAATTTGTAATAAATTAAAACAGAGTACCCGTAAGTACTCTGTTTTAACAGATGTAACATGATTATACAGCTACATTATACTCTCTTAAGGCATCGTTTAACGATGTCTTTAAATCCGTTGATGCTTTGCGTGTTCCAATTATTAAAGCACACGGCACTTGATATTCACCAGCAGGGAATTTCTTTGTATACGAACCCGGTATCACTACAGAGCGCTCTGGTACATATCCTTTTATTTCTTTAGGAGTATCTCCTGTTACATCTATAATTTTAGTAGACGCTGTCAGTACCACATTAGCACCTAATACAGCCTCTTTTCCTACTCGAACACCTTCTACTACGATACAACGCGATCCGATAAATGCATTGTCTTCTATAATTACAGGAGCTGCCTGTAGGGGTTCTAGTACTCCTCCGATACCTACACCACCTGATAAGTGTACGTTCTTTCCAATTTGAGCACATGATCCTACTGTAGCCCATGTGTCTACCATCGTCCCCTGATCTACATAAGCACCTATATTCACATATGATGGCATTAATATCACTCCAGCAGAAATATAGGCTCCATGACGAGCCACAGCATTAGGCACTACTCTGATTCCCTTTTCAGCATAATTCTTCTTCAGAGGCATTTTGTCGTGATATTCAAAGATACCAGCTTCTAAAGTTTCCATCTTTTGGATAGGGAAGTAAAGTACCACTGCCTTTTTTACCCATTCATTGATTTGCCATTCTGTTCCCTTAGGTTCAGCTACACGCAATTTACCACTGTCAATCAGCTCTATAACTTCACGAATAGTATTTTGAGTGTTTTGATCTTGTAAAAGTGAGCGGTCTTCCCACGCTTTTTCGATTACTTCTTGTAAGTGCGTCATCTGTATTAGATTGAGGTTTGTTAATATATAATTATTGAATGGCTTTGATTACCGCCATTAAGTCTTGTTCTGCTAATCCTTGTTCACTGGCCTTTGCATACGCTTGTTCTGCAGCCTGTGTCAGAGCAGTATCCCATCCTGCCTCTTGTGCTAAGCGAATGTCCTTTAGCATAAATTTTAGTGGAAATGCAGCAGGATAATCATCGCTTAGGATAGCAGAGGTCTTTATCTTACTCATACCAGAGCCACATGCACTATCATTTACGATAGCAGTCATCATCTCTCTATTTATTCCATTTTGTTCAGCCAATAGCACAGTCTCAGCTAGTCCTTGTACTACTACAGACATATAGTAGTTAATGGCTAGTTTAGCTTTACTACCACTACCTGATTCTCCTAAGTAGTAATGACTTTTTCCCATAACCTCGAAGTATGGGATAGTGCGTTCGTAGATTGTTTTGTCTCCACCTACTAAGAATAGTAGTGTACCATCTACAGCAGGCTTTACACTTCCTGATATAGGAGCATCTAGATAATGAGCCTTTTTTTCTTGTATTTGTTGATATAGTTTTTTAGCTAAGACAGGTGATATAGTACTGCTATTGACAAAAGTCTTTCCCGTTATCTCCTGTGTGAGAATTTGGTTGAATGTATCTTCTACAATTGCATCGTTAGGCAAGGTTAAGAAGACTATATCAGATGCTTTAATGAAAGCAGTTAATTCTTGAATAGCAACAGCTCCTTTCGCCACTAATGGGGATACTTTATTAGGGATGCGTTGGTATATATTAAGCTTATATCCAGCCTTTAAAAGGTTTTCTGCCATTGGGTTTCCCATATTTCCAAGTCCTATCCATCCAATTGTCTTCATAGTCTATCCTGTCTGTGATTTTGTTCGAAAAGCAAATATAATTAATAATGTTCATTTTTATCGTGTTTGAGTTAAACAAGCGCTATATTCTATAAGTGAATGAAGTCGTGGGTTATTGTAGTTATTGTCAAAATAAAATATATTTGCTTACAAGGATATACAACCAAAAGTATGAAGGACATTAAATGGGAGACACTCGATAGACTAAAAGCAGGTTTTAAAGAACTGGAGGCTAAAGGTGAGTTTATTTATATGCCTACTATTAACTTGGACTATTATCCAGGGGAACCTTATCGATCTAATTATTATGGAATTGGTCTATTAGAACAAGGAGAGATTACTTTCTATATTGATTTAACGCGTTATCACATCCAAGCTCCAGCTATTATCTTTGCAGATACCACTTCGATTAAACGTTGGGACAAAACCAAGCGCACTTATGAAATGCGTACTATTTTGTTCTCTGAAGACTTTATGCAGAGCAAGCTTATTGAGAATAATGTGTTGAATTCTTTTTCTGATTTGTCGAGTTTAGGTGGTTGTGTGACTCAATTAAACGAAGTTGAGTTTACTAATTTTCTGACTTTGTTTAAAGTCATAGATAGTCGTGTGAACTCTGACAATCCATTTCACATTGAAGTTGTACGTGGTGCAATCTACAGCATGATTAATGAGGTGGCGTATATGTATGAAAAATACGGTAACCAAACTAAAGCACTTCACTCTTTAGATTTGCGTTTTCGAGAGGCTGTAGCTAAGCATTGCAAACAACAACGAAGTGTTCAGTTTTATGCCGAGTATCTACATGTACACCCCAAATATCTCAGTCATGTTATTTCTACAGAAACAGGAATGACTGCCAGTGAATGGATACAATCTCAAGTAGTGTTAGAAGCAAAAGTTTTGCTGCAAGATCATACGATATCAGTGGGAACTATTGCTGAGGTATTAAACTTTCCTGACCAAAGTACTTTTGGTAAATACTTTAAAAAATACGCGGGAATTAGCCCAAGTAACTATCGAGAGAATCTATGATTGTCTTTTTGATTGAATTTTCTTTACCAATATCAAGTGTTTTTTAACCTTCAATTGGCCTACTTGTCTTTTTTATAAGACACTCTCTTTTTGGTTTGTAAGGATGTTTTTCCTTCTCAAGTAATTTGTTTACAGTGATTTATTGGTTTTTTAGGCTCATTTTAATCTAAATATTAAAATATACTTAAAAGTACTTAATCCGTGTTTTTGTACAATTATACCGAACTTTATTAATTGTTTGTAGTTCACAATACAAGGAATTTTGCCAAAGAGTTTTTAGAGTGTAATAAAACTATTTTTTAGGATTGTGATTTGTAACAGGCTGTTTAAGGAATGTTGCCATACTTCATAACTATTTGTTTGGTACTTGGTTTATTGATGGGAATCTTACCTTTTGACTAAAAAAACTGCTTTTTAGCCCTTTATACCTACCCTTTGAACAGATAATTTTGCCATTGATAAAAATAGAAGATTTACTTCTAAGCTTTTTAGTCATCATTAATAACGATTAAAAAATGAACAAAACAACAGCATTTTTGACCTTATCCATTTTAGCCTTTACAGGGGCTTGTCAAGATAAAAACCAAGATGGAGGACACGGATATACAGGCCAAGTTGAGGCTTATCCAATGCTTTCAATACAAAAAGAGAAAGCAAATATATACAGCGATTACCCAGTAGTCTTACAAGGGATAAAAGATGTGGAATTACGACCAAAAATAGATGGATTTATTGAGTCTATACTGGTTGATGAAGGACAGTCTGTTCGCAAAGGGCAAGTATTGTTTACGATTTATGCCCCTCAATTTCAAGAGGAAAATGCAAGTGCTATTGCCAATGTAAAAAGAGCTGAAGCTGAATTGAATGATGCTATAATGCAAGTAGCCAAAGCTAAACCACTTGTTCAAGAGGGAATTATCAGTAATTACGAATTAGAATCTGCCCAGTATGCTTTGAGAAGCAAGGAGGCTCAACTTGCACAAGCTAAAGCAAATCTAAGCAATGCAAAAGCTAATGTTGGATATACACAAATTGTAGCGCCATTTGATGGAGTTATTGGACTTATTCCATATAAAGTTGGTGCATTAGTAAGTAGTGCTTCTGCTCAAGCGTTGACTACTATTTCTGATATTACTTCTGTGAATGCTTATTTCTCAATGAACGAAAAACAGTTTTTTGATTTTATGCAGAAAGCACAAGACAAGTCATTATCTGAGCGTATTGCATCGCTTCCAGAGGTGAGTTTGATTTTAGCTAATGGAGGGGAATATGCATACAAAGGAAAGATTAATACAGTAAGCGGGCAAATTGATCCACTAACAGGGAGTATTAATTTTAGAGCAGTATTTTCAAATCCAAAAGCATTATTGAGAAGTGGTAATAGTGCTACTCTTCGCGTATACGAAGATATACAAGAGGCAATATTAGTACCTCAAAAAGCTACTTATGACGTACAAGGAAAGCGATTTGTCTATGTCGTAGGAGCTGATGGAGTAGTAAAAAGTACAGAAATCAAGATCATGGATAAAGTACCTTCAAGTCAATTTTTCATTGTAGAAGATGGATTAAAACAAGGAGATAAAATTGTCAGTGAAGATATTGGTGGCCTAAGTGATGGTACTCAAATTAAACTATAAAGTAAGGGGATATAATTATGTTGAGAAGATTTATAGAGAATCCCGTATTATCAACAGTAATATCAATTATTATTGTGATACTCGGGGTGTTAGGACTGTCATCTTTACCGATGACACAATATCCTGAGATTGCTCCACCTACGGTACAGGTTACTGCAAATTATCAAGGTGCTAATGCAGAAGCTGTGATGAAGAGTGTAATCACACCATTAGAGGAGCAGATTAACGGAGTAGAAGATATGGCTTACATCAACTCAAAAGCGAGTAATGATGGTTCTGCTGTTATAACAATTACATTTAATCAAGGGGCAGATCCAGATATGGCTGCCGTTAACGTTCAAAACCGTGTAAGTCAGGCTATGAGTCAACTTCCAGAAGAAGTTGTCAAACAAGGGGTTACCACTACCAAGCGATTGGCAAGTGAGATCTTTAGTTTCCTTTTCTATAGTGAAGATGGACAGTTTGATCAGGCGTTTTTAGAGAATTATACACGCATTAACTTATTGCCAAAGATAAAGCGTATCAATGGTGTAGGAGATGCTGCGATATATGGAGGAAGAGAGTACAGTATGCGTATTTGGTTGAAGCCAAATGTCATGGCATCGTATAGTTTGACTCCAACAGATATTATAAATGCTTTGCACGAGCAAAATGTGGAAGCCGCTCCTGGTAAGGTAGGGGAGAATAGTCAACAGAGTTTCCAATATGCGCTGAAATACACAGGGCGATTAGAAACTCCAGAAGAATTTGGAGATATTGTTATTCGATCTTTAGGCAATGGTAAGGTATTGTATTTAAGAGATGTTGCCGAGATTGACTTGGGGGCTTATTCGTATGCAATGACGATGACTGCCTATGGAGAACACGGTACCTATGTAGCAGTAAACCAAACAGCGGGTTCGAATGCTTATGATATTATTAAGCAATGTGAACAAGTCTTGCAAGAGGCTGAAAAAGACCTGCCAGCAGGTGCTAAATTTGCTGTTTATGCAAACTCAAATGACTTTTTATTAGCTTCGATTGACAAATTAATATCAACATTGATTGAAGCCTTTGTTTTGGTATTTATTGTTGTATTGGTATTCTTACAAGATTGGCGCTCTACACTTATTCCTGCTATTGCAGTACCAGTAGCGATAATTGGAACATTCTTCTTCTTGAATTTGTTCGGATTTACAATTAACCTATTGACTTTGTTTGCCCTTGTACTCTCCATTGGGATTGTAGTGGATGATGCCATTATCGTTGTAGAGGCGGTACACGCCAAGTTATATGAAGGTGCTGAAAGTGCTAAAAAGGCAACAATCAGTGCAATGGATGAGTTAACTACTGCGATTATCTCGATTACCTTAGTTATGTCAGCAGTATTCGTACCCGTAACTTTTATTGAAGGATCTGTTGGAGTATTTTACAAGGAGTTTGGTATCACCTTAGCAGTTGCTATTTTAATATCAGCTATTAATGCCTTGACTTTGAGTCCAGCATTATGTGCGATTATGTTAAAGCCAGAATCAGGTATACATCAAGAAAAAAGAGGAGTGGTTAATAGGCTGAAAACAGCTTTCAACAGCAGTTTTGATCGAATGACTGATCGCTATGTTGGTGTTTTGAAGTTTTTAAACAAGCGCTTGTGGCTTGCCTTAACTACAGTAGTTGTTTTTGCGGGTATATTTATGTATTTAACCAAAACAACTCAAACGGGATTTGTTCCTAATGAAGACAGTGCTTCAATATATGGTAATATTATCTTAGCTCCGTCTACTTCTTTAGAAGAAACAGAGCGCATTTCCAATCAGATTGACAGTATTGCTATGAGTATCCCAGAGGTTAAGTTTACTTCTCGTTTGGCAGGTATGGACTTTTTTAGTGGAAATGGTAGTTCGTATGCTGTTGAGTTTATCAAATTAAAACACTGGAGTGAACGCAAGGAAAAAGGGCAAGATATTCACAGTGTAGTAGGACAGTTATTTGCCAAAACAGCACATATCAAAGATGCTAATATCGTTTTCTTTGCCGCACCTACCTTACAAGGATTTGGTAATAGTTCGGGATTCGAAATTCAACTTCAAGATAAAACCGGTGGAGATTATAAAGAATTTGAACAGGTGATAGGTGGCTTTTTAGGAGCCTTGAATCAACGTGCTGAAATTATGTATGCCACTTCTTCATTTAATACTAATTTTCCTCAGTATGAAGTATCTGTAAACGTTGCAAAAGCGAAAGAAGCAGGAGTAACTGTAACAGAAGTTTTGACGACATTACAAGGGTATTTAGGAGGTATTTATGCTACGAATTTTAACCGATTTGGAAAACAGTATAAAGTGATGATTCAAGCTGATCCTAACTTTAGAGAAAATAAAGAAGCAATAGATAGATTGTATGTGAAAAATAGTCAAGGTGTTATGACACCTATCACTGCCTTTATCGATTTGCAGAAAGTATATAGCCCAGAGTTCTTAACTCGCTTTAATTTGTTTAATTCAGCTTTTGTAAATGGTAGTCCTAATGCAGGATACAGTTCGGGAGATGCAATTAACGCAATTGAAGAGGTAGCTGCTCAGACTTTGCCAAAAGGATACGGATTCGAGTATTCTGGTTTGTCAAGAGAAGAAAGTACAAGTGGAAACCAAACCATAGTTATTTTCATATTGTCCATTGTATTTGTTTACTTCTTACTTAGTGCGCAGTTCAAGAGTTATATTTTGCCATTAGCAGTATTATTTTCATTGCCAATTGGGCTTGCAGGAGCCTTTTTGTTTGCCAAGTTATTTGGAATAGAGAACAATATTTTCTTGCAGATTAGTTTGATTATGTTAATCGGATTATTGGCCAAAAATGCTATTCTTATTATTGAATTTGCACTGCAAAGACGTCTGCAAGGACAGCGAATTGCCGATGCAGCAATAGAAGGAGCGCGTTTGCGTCTGCGCCCAATTTTGATGACTTCCTTTGCTTTTATATTTGGTTTATTACCACTTATGTTGGCTACTGGTGCCGGAGCATTGAGCAACAAATCAATTGGTACTGCTGCCGTAGGAGGAATGTTGATTGGTACTTTAGTGGGGGTAATGGTAATACCAGCTCTTTTTATTGTGTTCCAATCCCTTCAAGAAAAAATTTCAGGAGCACCTGAAACGCTGGCAGATACTGCTATGGAGGAGGCTAATTAGTTATATAAAAAGGGTGGGAGGTATTTTTTAGACTGAGTACCTCCACTCTTTTACTTAACTGTTTTGCCCAGAGAATCAATTGTGATTTTAAATTATTAGACAATGAAAACTCATTATAAACTTTTACTTGCTTTAGCCATTGCGGGAGCATTGACCTCGTGTGGTTCAAGCAAAAGGTATCAACCTCAAGAAAGTGTTGATACTCAACTCTACAGAGATATTCAATCGACTGATACAACAAATATAGCTGATGTGAGTTGGCAAGAGTTCTTTGCGGATCCTTATTTGCAAGATTTAATCCAAAAAGGATTAGATAACAATCTTGATTTAAAGATGGGGATTGAGAGAATTAATGCTGCTCAAGCAATGCTCAAACAATCAAAGGCAGCCTTTCTACCTGATTTGAGTATCGGTGGTGGATTAAAGAGGTCACGTTTAGCTTATCCACAGGGCTTTGGCTTTGTAAAAGATGCAACCCAACACGATGTCTTTGCCAATACATCATGGGAACTTGATGTGTGGGGAAAACTCGCTAGTAGTAAACGCGCTACTTTTTATAGGTTAATGCAAACCGAAGCGGTTCAGCAAGCTGTACAAACGCAATTAGTTGCTCAGATAGCTGACTACTATTATCAATTATTGACCTTGGATGAGCAGGTGCGCATCTTGAAGCAAACTATTGAAAATAGACAAGAAGATGTCAAGACTATGAAGAACTTAAAGGAATCTAGTGTTGTTACTGGAGCTGCGGTTGTTCAAAGTGAAGCAAACTATTATGACGCTCAAGCAGATTTGCCACGAGTGTATCGCCAAATTAGAGAGATAGAGAATGCGCTAAGTACCTTGATAGGTCAAGTGGGAGAGGTGATTGATAGAGGAAGTTTTGAGAGTCAGAAAATGTATGAATCTATTCAAGTAGGTATTCCTGTTCAACTACTACAAAACAGACCCGATGTTCGAGTAGCAGAGTATGAGTTAGCCTCTTATTTTGAGGAAGTAAGTGCAGCAAGACGTGCATTTTATCCCTCTCTTACTTTAACAGCAGGGGTGGGATTCTCGAGTTATGAGTTTAAGGATTGGTTTACATCTACGGGGTTCTTTGCCAATGTAGCTGGAGGGTTATTGCAACCTATTTTTAATAAACGTTTAAACAAAACCAGATTAGAGGTTGCTAAAGCAAATTACCAGGAGAAGGTTTACAATTTTCAAAAAGCACTTTTAGTGGCTGGTCAAGAAGTTTCGGACGCACTTTACGCGTATCAGACTGCTGAAACTCAAGAACAAAATAGGCAAATACAAGTAGAGAAACTTTCCTTGGCCGTAGATTACACCAAAAAGCTACTGTTATATCATTCTTCGACTAATTATACGGATGTATTGACAAGTGAACAATCATATTTGTATGCGCAAATGCAAATCACAAACGATCGTTTACTCAAGTGGCAATCCGCTATTAAACTTTATCGTGCTTTAGGTGGTGGTGTAGATTAAAAGAATCTACATAAAAATATTGAAGGTTAGAGATTGACGTCATTTTTTAATCTGTGTTCTAAATGTTGACTTTGTTTTCATTTAGATAATAGCACTCCTTGATCGTTAGCAGCTTTACAGTTCTTGTGTTTCTTATTTTTTATATGCTAATGAGAGTTGAAATACAATGTGTTTAAAGAGCTGATTGTTCGAATTAGCTTTTGACAACTAATGTGTTGAGGAGTGTTTATTCCACAAACTGAATTATCAATTTAAAAACAATAAATATGTACGTAGGGATAAAACATTTACATTCTTTTATGGGATATGTGGTGCTATTAGGTATTTTAATTTCAATAGTATATGCTTGGAAGGCGTATATGAGTAATCAGCCGTACAACAAAAAGATAGCGGCTATAGGGCTGGGAGCAACCCATTTTCAAATTGTAGCAGGTGTTTTGATGTATTTTCTTTCTCCTTGGGGTATGAAAAGCCTCAGTGCAGATGCCATGCAGGATACTTTATTGCGACTTTACACAGTTGAACATCCGCTTGTTATGATTATTGCTGCAGTGATCATCACTATAGGTTTTTCAAAGGCAAAGCGCTTGAAAGATGCTAAGAAACAAAACCGTACTGTTGCTGTTTACTATGTGATTGGTTTAATATTAATATTAAGCCGAATACCATGGATGTTTTGGCCAGTAGCTTCTTATTAATTTTACTTTTTAATTATCGATTTTTTTTGTTTAATAGGGTGACTGAGAAGTCACCCTATTATTGTTTACTTTAAAATGATAAACGTATAATGCGGTCTAATTTTTCTTTATCAATATCAGGAGAGAATTCATTGTATAGTTCCTGTTTTAATAACGATACAATCGAAAAGAAATCCGAAGTAAGAGTTAAATAGTATTGTTCTACTTTCTCTACAGATTGATTTTCAGCAACTTTTATTTGACTGCTTTCTATCATCAAATTGCCTACGTGAACTAAGATTTTATCGAATGTCTCTGCTGAGGTATGCATTTGAAGAAAACCGAATTCAAATATAAGATCATGTAGGTTGTTCACTTCCTTTTCTATCTTCTTACCTGTAGCCAAGTGAGGACTAAGCGATTCTCGTTGTAAGATTGTGTTTAGTTGTGTTAGGAATTGAAAGAAAACCTCCTGTTTCTTTTCAAAAACCATTAAGTGTCGCTCTCTTTTTTCTTCACTTTTAGTTTGACCTTGTAGTAGTAAGACTGTTATAATAGCCGTAATTACAACACCAAGTAATGTTCCAAAGAATTGAGCAGGTAAGGTGTTTAATTCAAATATTTCGAAGGTAACAGCTGTAATCAAGAAAATGATTGTACATGCAATAATACCAAGCCTTGCCCAATCTGTTTTTTTTAGTAGGTTCATCAGTTAATAAAACTAAATAATTATACTAATCAAAGTAAGTCTATTTTTTATTGATAATCAATAGGCGTATAGTACAATATCTATGAATTTGTTTGTATGATAGTATTTTAAAGTCTTTTTTGAGCATTATTACCTGACCGTATATTGTCCTAAAGTTGTATTAAAGTTATAGTCATTTGGAGATAGAATCAGTAATTTTACTTCTTGTAAACAGGTAGATAATCCTGTTTTTCTATTTGTTATAAGTTGAATCAATAATATATGAACATTATTTAGTCAGTCATAGTAGTAAATAAGTTTATTATTGCATAACCATAGTTTAGGCACTCTTTTATAGGGTGCCTTTTCGTTTTTATATCGTTGAGATCTTAATGATTAAGGATCTGCTTGATCAATTAAGGGATGACAGGATATAAGTTTGTTTCACATTGGGGTATTATTCAAATTATGTTACAGCTTTTTCTTGTTGATTATTCAACTTTGGATTGAATATAAAACCTGTTTTCTTTGGGCTTTCTTTCACTTTTCTTGCTGTATCCTTGCACTTTTACTCGCTGAAAGGTGCATTTTAGCAGGAAAACCCCTAGCAATCTCCTAGAAAACCTCAAGAAAGTCCCATCTATTTAGTACTGATTTACTAATTATCCTTTTGGATAAGCACTTTTGATATAATGCCAGTTTTATCTTTTAGCTGTTAAGGTAGTTTTAATAGATGCTTTATTACTGATTTCAATTTTGTGGTCTTTGACTAGGCTGTAAATGGATTTTTTTAGACTCAATAGGCAGTAATTATATGACTTGCTAGGTATGCTAACTTTTGATTCTAATACTGAATTTTGAAGAAAATTCAGTAAAATGATTTTTATTTGAGTTTATTATATAGAATTGGTTTAAATAGTATAAATGAAATAATAATTGCTAAAATTGTATTAAAATTTAATCCAAAAACGGGCAAAGCCTATTATATGTGCTATATTTACTACAGTAGTAAAGAAAAAAGTTAGATTATGAAAACAAGAGCAATGTTCGATTACGCACGTTTAGTTTTAGAAAATGTTAGTTTCGATCCTAAGTTGTTTTATAAGGAACTAAGAAAAGCCATCAACCATTTATTACCTTATGATGTAGAACAACTATCGAATTGGGTAAATGGATATGTACAAGATAAACCAGAGCTACATGATTCATTAAATTTAATAAACGCATAATATTAAAAAGCACTTCGCATGAAGTGCTTTTTTTATTTTTGTCAGCGAATTCATACTGATTCATTAGCTTGATATCGGTTTTGAGATAACAATAAAGAATATTAATGCAATAGTTTATTATTTATTGTTCTTTTTAGATTGAAAAAAGATAATATTTTATTTAGTTATTAAAATTTTATTAATTTTTATTTGAATAGTATATAATAAATAATTAAATGCTTAAGTTTATAGTATAATAAAAAACACTAAATGTATAAAGAATGAAATCACTTAATATGTTTGAGTTTGCTAGAACAATTTTAGAAAATGTAAGTTTCGATCCTCAGTTGTTTTACAAAGAGCTTCAAAAAGCAATTAAACAATTGTTACCATATGATGTGGATCAATTAACAAGTTGGGTATCAGGTTATGTAAAAGAAAAACCTGAACTACAAGGTTCATTAAAATTAATTAACGTTTAAAATATGCAAGCATCCCTTGAATTGGGATGCTTTTTTTATCGTTATTTCAAAGCTCTAATTCGTTTTTTAGAGTTGGTAAAAGAATTCATAAGGTTGGTTATTGATAGATTAAATCCCTTGCTTTGTTGTCATAGTAGGGGATTTTTATTAAGGCTAAGTAGTTTTGAACTTCATGCGATGTCTGGGTAAATTGATCTCAGTTACTTTAGGATAGGCAGCGCGATTGGTACCACTGAAATCTTCTTTTAAGATTTGTCGTGATTCACTACTTTTTTCATCCTCATAATGATAGCGTGGATCATTTATAAAAGGCATTTTCGCCATTTTTACTATTTGAATAGAAGGGAAGTGATACTCTACTTCGACTCTACCAAGTAGTAAATAACAGCCTCCTCCTTGAAAGGGGTATTGCTGTAAACTATCGGGAAAGTGTATAGTGTCAAAGTAATCTCCATTACAATCAATCCAAGTACCAAAATACATAGTCCCTTTACTTGTAGGTACGTGTTTTCTCGCAATGAGATAGGCTAACATACGCACTGTTGTTTTATGGTGTTTCATGAGGTCTTGCACCATTACATCTCCTCTAAATTTTGTTTTTAATAGGTCAAAGGGAGTGCATGAGATACTAAATCCCAATAGTTCTATCTCGTCAAAAGCATCTTCGTAAACGGAGCGTTCCAGTACGGGGAAGTTATACTCTTGTATTGGCTCTTGAAGCAAAGTTAGTGTTTGTGGTTGTTTGGGATGTGCAAAAAGTAATCTGGCCTGTATGAGTAATTCATTTTTTTGTTTGCCAAAACTGTGGAAAGCTCCAATAAATATCAATTTTTGTAGGGATTCTATTCCAATATCTACCCGCTGTGTGAAATCAGCTAAAGAAGTGAAATCGCCTTTACATGCTCGTTCGTGTAGTATGGCCTGTATTAACTCTGTATTGATACCTTGAATAAACATAAAGCCCAAATAAATGGTCTTGCCTTGTATAGTGGCCTCCATATCGCTGTGGTTTACACAAGGTGGTAGGATAGTGGCTCCAGACATTTTGGCCTCGTGTACATAGACTTCTGTGCGATAAAAGCCTCCTTGATTGTTAATCACAGCGGTAATAAACTCCAAGGGATAGTACACTTTCAAGTACAAGCTTTGGTAGCTTTCTATAGCATAGGAAGCAGAATGTGCCTTGCAAAAAGAATATCCTGCAAAAGATTCGATTTGACGGTAAATTTCCTCACTTAGTTCTCTTGGGTGCCCTTTGTCCAAGCAACATTCGAAGAATCGCTCTTTGATTGAAGTAAGTGCGTCTTTGCAGCGCGTCTTTCCACTCATTGCCCTACGCAGTATATCGCCATCTGCGGCAGGTAAACCAGCGTAATGTAATGCAATTTTGATTACGTCTTCTTGGTAAACCATAATGCCGTAGGTCTCTGCTAATTGCTGTTGGAATACAGGGTGGAAGTATTCAAAGCCTGTTGGGTGGTTATGTCTATAGATGTATTCTTGCATCATTCCACTTTGTGCTACTCCTGGCCTTATAATAGATGAGGCTGCGACAAGTACTTTGTAGTTGTCGCATTTTAATCGTCTCAGTAGCCCTCTCATGGCTGGGCTTTCAATGTAAAAACAACCTATTGTATGACCTCTTTGCAAATAGTCATTGCAGTTTATTTCGTCTTTTGATATAGCAATATTTCTAATATCCAGGTTAATACCTTGATTGGCTTTAATCAGCATGACTGCATCGTTAATATGACCTATTCCTCGCTGGCTCAGAATGTCGAATTTGTCAAAGCCAACCATTTCAGCAATATGCATATCAAATTGTGCTACAGCAAATCCTTTGGGTGGATAATCCAAAGCTGTATAGTTTGTCATAGGCGTTTCTGAAATTAGAACTCCACAAGGGTGCATAGTACGTTGATTGGGGAAGCCTTCCAACATTTGACCATAACGGTGAATGAGTTTTACAATGCTGTTTGGCTCATGTTGCTCAAGTGTATGGCGAGTCAGGCTGTCTAACTCTTCTTTGGGTAGTCCGTAAACTTTACCTATTTCGCGTATAATTGAGCGGTATTTAAAGGTGGAGATCGCTCCACAGAAAGCTACGTATTCCGATCCATAGCGTTTAAATATGTAGGCTAATATAATATCCCTCTCTCTCCACGACCAATCGATGTCAAAATCAGGTGGTGATTTTCTGTTTTCATTGAGAAAACGCTCAAAGTATAAATCCAGTTCTAAAGGACATACATTGGTAATGCCCAAACAATATCCAATGATACTATTGGCTCCGCTACCTCTACCGATATGCATAAACCCCATGCTATTGCTATATCTGATAATGTCCCAAGTAATTAAAAAGTACCCAGCAAAGTTTAGTTGATCTACTACCTTGAGCTCTTTTTCTATGCGCTGTTTTGCCTCTTGATGATCTTGTCCATAGATGTGTTTCATCCCTTGATAAGTGAGTTGGGTCAACAGTTCCATATCCGTTTTTTTACTTTGGGTATAGTGTTGCTTATTTCGCGGCTTATGCAATTCAAATTCATAGTTACAAGTATCGATGATTGCCTTTGTATTTTCGACAATCACTGGATAATCTGCAAAGTGACTTATCAGTTCAGACTCCAAGATAAAAGTATCTGTTGTACAGGCGCAATCTTCTGGAGCTAATTTAGACAGTAAGGTATTTTTGTCTATTGCTCTTAGAATTTGATGCACAGTAAATTCATCTTCACTGTGGTGATTAACGCTGTGAAGGACAACCATTTTATCTATCTTTTGTTTCCATTTGTTTTGGTAGAGTAGGTTTACCTGATGATTAGTGATGCCGATATACTCTTGCTTATTTAATTGATTGGGTACATTGTCAAGGGGATAGATAACAATACAATGTTCAAATATTGGAGCAAATTCAGGTAAAGGGGCCTTTGATTTATTGTAGGCTGTTCTAAAGGAGCTTATCTCAGCTATGGCTCTTACCTCTTTTGCTAAAATAATATATAAAAGTCCTCGATTATCTCTAAACTCCATTCCTACAAGGGGCTTTATTTTGGCCTGCTCGCATAGGGTGACAAAGTCATAAATACCATTAAAGGTGTCAATGTCTGTTAGGGCAATAGCGCTTGCTTGGTGTATTTGGGCTTGCTTGACAAGTTGGTCTAAAGGCAGCATACCGTAGCGCAGACTGTAATATGAATGACAGTTTAAAAACATAGTTTTTAATAGTGAGAATTAATGTGTGTTTGCTATTTGTCGATTATCTGTTTGATCTGCTTTTCTCTGTGCTTTAAGTTTGCGGCTGCACAACGAGTTACAGCATCTATTCCATATCTCTTTTTCATTTTGTCCATAGCCTGATACAACGCCATGAGCTCTTGGGTGTCTTCAAATAAATCTATTTGATAGGTTCCTCTAACTAGTCCGCTAAACTGAATGCCAATTAGTCGAAGCCTCATTCTCCTGAGGTATAAGCGGTCGAATAATTCATAGACAAGTTGACTTAGGGTGTGATCAGCACAAGTATAGGTAACTCTTTTTTGTTTTGTTTCGGTATCGAAATTTGCATATCGAATTTTCACTGTAATCACTGAAGTAAGCCATTGCTCTGTTCTGAGTTGAAAAGCCAATTTCTCAACCATCCCCAATAAAATGGATTTGATTAAGACAATATCAATTGTATCTTGATCAAAAGTGTGTTCTGTCGATATAGACTTGCGTTCTCTATACGGCTCTACAGGGGTAAGGTCAATTCCATTGGCTTTTTTCCATATATCTACACCGTTTTTCCCGAGCATCTGCTGCAAGACTTGTATAGGCATTTCCGATAGTGTTTTGATATTTCGTATTCCTATTCTGGACAAAGTAGTATAAGTAACCTCGCCAAGCATGGGAATCTTGCGAATCGACAAAGGGTTGAGAAAAGGTCGAACTTGTAAAGAGGGAATGCTCAATGCTCCCATGGGTTTGGCCTGACCAGTTCCAATTTTAGAAACTGTTTTGTTGATCGATAAAGCATAACTCAGGGGAAGCCCAGACTCTTTTTTTATTTTTTCAATCAGTTCACTTGTCCATTTATACGTCCCAAAAAAGCGGTCCATTCCCGTGAGATCCAGGTAAAATTCATCTATACTTGCCTTTTCAACAACGGGAGCCTGCTCGCAGATAATATCCGTTATTAAGTGGGACATATTGGAGTAGAGTTGCATATCTCCTTTGATGATTTTGGCTTGAGGACACAGTTTCATCGCCATGCGAATAGGCATAGCAGAACGCACGCCAAAATAACGAGCTTCATAGGAGCAACTCGCAACTACACCGCGATCGCCTCCTCCAATAATAATGGGAAGCCCATTGAGAGAGGAGTCCTGTAAACGCTCACAAGAGACAAAGAAAGTATCTAAATCTAAATGTGCTATTGCCCGATCCATTTTAATGAAGTTCAAAATTTATTAAACGAAATTACTATATATGTTAGCAATATTTATTATATTTGATGCTATAAATAGTAGCAAATGTCATTTTTAGCAGATAACATCCGGTATTTGAGAGCACAGAAAAGTATGTCACAACAAAAGGTGGCAGACGAATTAGTAATTACACGTGCTCGTTATTCGAAATATGAAGAGGGAGCCTCTGAGCCACCTTTGGAAGTATTGTTGCGCATCTCTCGTTTTTTTCACGTGAGTGTCGATCTTATGATTTCGGTAGATTTGCGCAAAGTTCCTATGCAAGATTTATTAAAGCTTGAGGATAATCGTATTTTGTTGCCTATTATGGTGGATTCTACCACAGGGAATAACTATATAGAGATTATTCCTCATAAAGCTCGAGCTGGATACCTTACAGGATATGCGGACCCTGAGTTTATTCAGAATTTGGAGCAAATATCTCTTCCTTTTCTTAGAGAGGGAAAATATAGGGCTTTTCCCATAGAGGGGGATTCGATGCCTCCTCATCAAGAGGGGTCTTTTATCATTGGAAGTTATATTGAGCGTTTAAGCGATGTTAGGGACGGTAGAACTTACATTGTGATAACAGCTAATGAAGGAGTGGTGTATAAGCGCGTGTATCGCATAGATGAAGAAACTTTCGAGTTGCACTCAGACAATACCTTCTATGAGCCTTATACTGTAAAGGCTTATGATATTATTGAAATTTGGGAATATGCTTGTAGTATCGCCACTCAGGAATTTAAGCCAGAGGATTTAGAGGAACCAGATACCAAGGCTATGTTTAAAGAAATTCGATATATGTTACACAATATCGCCAGTCATGTAAAGAGGTAAAGACTATCTTAACTGTTAGTCTACAGTAAATAGTAAGCGTTTAAAAGAGCAGTATGGTTCTTTTAAACGCTTTTTTTGATCTGTTTAAAACTAACAATAAGGGATGTGAATTGTGGATTAATTAAAAAAATCACTCATTTGTAGGTGAATTTTATTACTTTGCACGCCTTAAATAAAACAACAAATAAATGAATTTAGCTGTGATGGTATGGGACGTTGATCCTGAGATATTCAAAATAGGAAGTGTTCCAATTAGATATTATGGAGTATTGTTTGCTTTGGGGTTGATTCTGGGGTACACTGCTGTAAAAACAGTATTTAATAAAGAGAAGATAGATATTAAATACCTGGATAAACTGCTTATTTATATTATAGTGGGGACGGTAGCTGGAGCGCGTTTAGGACATTGTTTGTTCTATGATTTTGAATATTATAAGAATCATATATTAGAAATTTTTATTCCTTTTCAGGAGATTAATGGTTCTTATACTTTTGTTGGTTTTCAAGGACTTGCGAGTCATGGGGGAGCAATTGGAGTGTTGTTGGCTATTTACTTGTTTTGTAGAAAGTACAAAGTAGGAGTGTTTTGGGTTTTGGACCGCATTGCTTTAGGCGTGCCAATTGCGGGTGCGTTTATTCGCTTTGGAAACTTTATGAATTCTGAGATATACGGAAAGCCAACAAGTGGAACATGGGGTGTTATTTTTGCCCAAGACGATATGATTGCCCGTCATCCCACTCAGCTCTATGAGGCATTGGGTTATTTGCTTAGCTGTGTGTTTTTGTGGGTATTGTACAAGAGCAATAAGGTAAAATCAAACGGAGTTATCTTTAGTTGGTTTTTAATATTGATGTTTACAACGCGTTTTGTATTGGAGTTCTTCAAAGAAAATCAAGTCGAATTCGAACAAGATATGCTGCTTAATATGGGACAATGGCTTAGTATTCCCTTTATTGTTATCGGGGCAGGGCTGTTGATTTTCCAAAGTAAGCTAAAGGGAGTAAGCGAGTTTGATCCTCGAAATTTGAAAGTAGAGTAGTTTACTTTTTCTATATGGTCAAATAAAAAACGCTTAGGGGATAACCTCTAAGCGTTTTTTGTCTATTATTGAATTTATCTATTGATATCAATAAGAATTTTTACCTGTTCAGGATTGCTTACTAAAGCTTCAAAACCTTGGTCTACAATCTGGTCTAATGCAATTTTGTTAGTTACTAATTTCTCTACTTGCATGCGGCCTGAATCAATTAAGTTGATTACCTCTGGGAATATATTTCTATAAGCAATAACTCCTTTAACAGTGACCTCTCTTAGTACTTGGTCCAAAGCATTGTGTTGTACTGGTTTTCCAAATAAAGCTACTAATACAGCAGTACCTCCATTGCGAGTAGAAGCAATCCCTGTGTTATAAGAGGCTTGTACACCTGCGCAGTCTAAGAATACGTTTACTCCTAAGCCCGCTGTTAATTCCTTAATTTTCGCAGGTAGATTATCTTCTGTGGCATTAAACACATGAGTAGCTCCGATTTCTTTTGCCTTTTCTAAACGCTTTTGAGCAACATCAGTGACAATAACAGTTGATGCTCCTGCCGCTAAAGCCGCTTGAGCACATAATAGTCCAATTGGTCCGGCTCCTGAGATAAGAACAGTTTGTCCTACTTTTAATCCACTTTGAAGTACAGCATATACAGCCACAGCTGCTGGCTCTACTAATGCTCCTTGTTCAAAGGACATTGTATCAGGAATCTTGTGTACCATATAATCTTCTACTACCACGTAGTTTGCAAATCCGCCGTTGCCAGCTAATCCAATAAAACCTAAGTGTTCTCCTAAGTTGTATTCTCCTGAGGCTACAAATGGGCTGTCAAAGTTTTTGTAAATTGGTTCAACAACAACGCGATCTCCTTTTTTTAGATTTGTCACGCCTTGTCCTACTTCTTCGATAATTCCTGAAAACTCATGCCCAAGTGTTGTCACCCCTTGGTGTCCGTTTAAAGGGTATGGCTTGTCAAAGGGGATAAGTTGAGGCCCATGTACGTATTCGTGTAAGTCAGATCCACAAATCCCAGCATATTGAACGGCAATTTTTACTTGTCCTTTTGCAGGAGTGGGGATGTCGATAGTTTCCACGCGGATGTCTTTTGCTGCATACCAACGTGCTGCTTTCATAGTTGCCATAGTATAAATCTTTTTTTATGTCTTGTCCAAATTTACTGTAAAGACAATTTATTTTTAGTTTTTAAAAGTTAAAATAGAAGAAAAAAGTATATTGATTAACATTGTTTGTATTTGTTAACTTTTAAAAAAAGACAAGATTAGACTTTGTTTAAGAATAAGAGGATATAACTGTGCATCTGAATTGTATTTTAAGGTGTTATTTAC
>NZ_WSPP01000064.1:0-13945 GCF_009767705.1 Myroides sp. LoEW2-1
GGATATTATATCCCAACAAAATATCAAGTAGAAACTGAAATAGTTCTCAATTGTTTAAAGAATGCGGTTACGGCTGATATTTTAGCTACCACACCCAAAAAGAGAACCTCTATTACACCATATGTTGAGTTTTCTGATAGAGCAGGAACAGTTCCTATTGAGTTAATTCAGTTGCTATTTAGAGCTATGTTAAGGAATTACAAGGTTAAATTTACCTATCATACTTTGTATGAGAACAAAGAAGAAGAACATTTAGTTTCTCCTTTGTTCTTTAAGCAACATCATGGAACGTGGTTTGTGGTTACCAAAGAAGACAAAGAGTTGAAGTGTTTTGATCTTGAGAGAATGACTGATATTTCGATGACTAAGGATAGGTTTAGAGACAATGTAGAAAAGATTCGCTTACAGTATTCTGAAGTGATAGGGTTGCACCTTGTAGAAGAAGAGTTACAAAAGATTGTATTGTCATTTGATAGAAATCACAAGCACTATTTAGAATCCCTTCCATTGCACCATTCCCAAGAAGTGATAGAGGAGCAGCAGAATGGTCGACTTAGAGTGAATTTAATGGTTAGACCGAATGACGATTTAAAACAAATAATTTTAAAGTTTGGCAAAGCTGTAAAAATTGAAGAGCCAGTAGCTTTAAAGGAAGAAATTATACGTGAACTGCGCCAAGCCATTGATGTCCATGCGTAAGCACTTACAATACATTAATTGGGGAATTAATGTTTATATTACTTGTACTATGGGTGTTTTTCAATGTTAAGCAAGTAATATGGTTAGTTTGTTTCTATAAATAGCAGGCGGGGGTCTGCTATTTATTTTCACTACCGCATTGGTAATCTGATTCAAAGTAACTATTCAAAAAAAGGGATTGACCATTGCTGATCAATCCCCAATCACTATATAATGAAAAATTCAATTACTTTAAATTTGGATTCGCTTGTATTTCTTTTTGTGGAATAGGCAATAGGTAGTGCTCATCACTATTGCTCAATAGGTTGGAATCCATGGGACTTACTAAGTCGTTTTGGTTGCGTTGAATATCTTTTCCCAATCTTTTTAAATCAAAGTAGCGATGCCCTTCATAGGCAAATTCAAGTAAGCGTTGTTGTTCAATTACTTTCTGATTGATTGATTCTATTTGCTTTTTACTTAGGTATCTGTTTGTCAAAATTGTGTTGACATCACTTAGCGCCTTGTCAGATTGACCAGTTGCTAAATAAGCTTCGGCGCGAATAAGATAAGCTTCACTTGTTCGGAAAACCTTATAGTCGTTTATTCTATTATTGCTTTGATTTCCTCCGTATTTGACAATGTATTTGTTGTTTTCTTGTCCAAGAAAACAAGTGTTTCTCACATCATTTTGATCGTAGGATTCCCTTATTTTTTCAGAGCTGTAGAACAAGGTCTTACCTGTGGCATAGTTATACCATAAGGTATTGGGTCTGACTTTGTCCTGGGCGTTTCTCTTTAGTTTAAAGAGAACCTCATCTTCATTGCTATCTGTCCAGATGTTTGCATAGTTTTTTACATTAGCCAAAGCTTGATGTTCAATTATCCAACTACTGTAATGTATAGCTTTTAGGTAATCTCTTTCATATAAAGCTATTCTTGCAGATAGTGCAGCAATAGCACTTTCGCTTAGTCTGTTGTTGGTCGAATGGGTTAGTTGATCAGTTTGATCTATATCTGACCACAAGTTATCATAGAACGTTTGTAGCGTAATTTTACCAGGTTTGTAGAAAACATCTGTTGTCGTGATATAAGGAATGGTTAGGGCTTGTTTGGATTGATAATCCCCAGGGCCGAAAATTCTGTGCAGTTCAAAGTGAATTAAGGCGCGAAGACCGTGTAACTCAGCAAGCATTGAGTTCAAAGCTGCTTGATCTGACGCTCTTTCTACAGGTACTTTATGGGCATTGATTAGTAAATTGTTGATGCGGTAAATGTGATTGTAGTAATTGCTCCATATTTCGGAAAGTATTTCGTCATCTGAGGAGTAAGTCCATCGATGTAGATTAACTCCATATCCATCAACGCCATTATTCTCAGGCGATAGTTTACATTCATCAGCTAATATGGAACCAATCAACGCACTGTATTCTAAGTGTAAATCTGCATAGGTTCCCAATACAGCATATTCAAAATTCTTGACAGACTTGAAGATGTGCTCTGAATCTACATTGTCCTTTGAATCTATATCAAGCATCTTGTCACAACTTGTAAATGTTAGTAGAGACAGTAAACTCAATATAGATTGTGCAAATAATTTATAGGTGTTTTTCATTTTTATTTTTGTGTATGTATTAGAAAATAACTCTTACCCCTGCTGTGAAAGTACGAGGTAGGGGATATTCATATTCGTACCAATTGTTGTCGTCTTCTGGATCTTGTCCTTTCCATTTGGTCCATGTAACTAAATTTTGACCTTGTGCAAATACATTGATTTCTTTGATAAACTTATTGTACCTTCCAAAGTCTTTGAACTTATAGTTAACAGTCAAGTTTCGAAGTTTGACGTAGTCTGCTCTTTGAAGTTCTCTATCAGTCATATATCGAGCATAGTTGGCCCCTGGATTTTTACTTTGATCCCCTGGCTTTTGCCACATATCTAACATGGAAGTAGATTGGTTGTATATGCGGTAATTTGGATCAGCTGCAGTGCGATAAAACTCTCCCGTATTGAGTCTATACATACCGTGAATGAAAGAGAACAAAGCACTTACTTCTATGTTCTTATATCTAATGTTAGTAGTGAATCCTCCTTTGATGGCTGGGTCATAGGAGCCTTTGACCAATACGGCATTATCAGGATCATAGGTTGTTGTGATATTGCCCTGTTTGTCTAAATATTGAGCAGCGCCCGTTTGTGAATCTACACCTGCCCATCGCACCATGTAGAAGTATCCCAACGGTTTACCCACTTGATGAATAGAGTAGTCCTCTGTGATTATTTCATCTTCCTCTCCTAAGCTTAATATTTTGTTCTTATTGTAGGCAAAGTTTACTCCTATATTCACATTCCAATCTGACTCTTTGATAAGATCTCCTGAAAGGCGGATTTCTATCCCTCGATTTCTAATCTTTCCCATATTGTCTGATATGGATTCAAATCCAGAGGTCATCGATAGGCTTCTGTCTATAAACAAGTCGCTGGTAATTCGGTTGTAGAAGTCAATCTCACCGACTAAGCGATTTTTGAATAAACCAAATTCTACACCTATGTCCAATATTCTATTCATCTCCCAGTTGTAATGAGGGTTACCGGGTGTTGTGGGTACCAGACTTGTTTGCCCATTGTATTGTCCAGGTCCGTATAGACGTCTATATCCAAAATCACTGGCAAATCCATTGGCATTTCCCGTTAGACCATAGCTCGTGCGAATTCTTGCCATAGAGAGTACATCAATATCTTCAAGGAAACTTTCTTGTTTGATATTCCAGCTTGCTCCAAAAGCATAGAAGTATTTGTAGCGATTATTTGAAGGAACACGTGATGAACCGTCGCGTCTAATACTACCCGAAAATGTAAATCGGTTTTCAAACGAGTATCTGACCAGTGCTAACTGGGAGAGTAATAGATTCTCTGTAGCGCTACCACTTACTTTGGGAATAAAGTCATTCTCTGGAGTACCAGGAGTTATACCTCCTGCGGTGTGATCTAACCCATCTATTAGACCATAACCAGTGAATCCATGGTAGTTGTACTTCTGTCTATTGATCTCTACCAAAGCCATCGTTTCGATTTCATGTGCATCCCAGCGGTATTTATAGTTAACCCCGAAGTTGGCCATCAGACCTATATTGGTTTGATCTCCTTGACTAAACATTCCCTTGCCGCCTTCTTCGACCAAATCTCCAAAGTATGTATCTGGTTTTATAATATGAGTATTGGCTATTTTGGAGTAGTCAACACCTATTGTACTGGTTAACTTTAAGTCATCTGTTAGCTCGAAACTAAAGTTTCCTGCCAAGACTCCTCTTTGTTGTTTCTCCTTTCTCTTTACATCTTGGTACATTTGCAAGGCATTGGTTCCAAATCGATTCACTCCAGGAGTTAGATTGCCATATTGATCATAAGGATTTTCATAGGGCAAGGCAAAGTAAAGTGACGCAACAGGATTTGTTTCACTTACGTCAAAGTCCGATTCAGACACTTGACTATTGATATTGGCAAGGTTGATAAAAAAGTTGGAATTAAATCTTCCAGATTGATGGTGTATATTGCTATTGACATTGAATTTTTCAATGCCTGAATTGTACAGTACACCTTCTTGTTTGTAGTAGTTTAAAGAAGTGTAGTGTTGTGTATTGCTGTTTCCCCCATCGAAAGTTAGATTATGTGATTGTGTAATGCCTTTTCGCATCAACTTTTTTCGCCAATTGGTATTTGTGTTTCTCAGTGCAGCTAATTTTTGATCTCCTTCAATATAATCTTGTTCTGTTTTCAGCACTTCTTGAGCGTTGACTATTTTATAGGGATTTTGTCTTGAGTATGCCCAGCCTGGCATATCTTGGTCTTGTAACATTTCTTCAAATTGCAGGCGCTGGTCTGTATTCATCATGTCCCATTTAGAATTGTTGACATTGGAGAATCCGTATTGCGTTTGGTAGGTTACTCGCATAGAATCACTTTCGCGATCTCCGCGTTTAGTTGTAATGACAATGACTCCATTGGCACCTCTTGAACCATATTGTGCCGTAGCTGCAGCATCTTTGAGGACAGTTAAGTCTTCAAAGTCATCAGGGTTTAGCGCAGTGAAGGTAGCTGCCGAGATAGGCATGCCATTTAGAATGTACAGCGGCGTTGTTTGCTCGTCTTGTAAAGAGCCTATTCCCCTTATAGTTACGCGACCAGGTGTTCCGGGTTGACCAGAAGGAGAGGCAACGTATAAGCCTGGAACTTGTCCTTGCAACGCTTGATCCATAGAGCTTACTTGTACCTTATTGATACTTGCTGCCGCTATTTTTCCGACTGATCCTGTTGTTCTTGCTTTGGATTGTTTGGTGTATCCTGTGATGATAATACCCTCTAAGAGATTATCCTCTACATCCAAGTCTATAATGGTTGGTATATTGTTATCTGATAAGGTTATCTCTTTGGTTAAATAACCCAAATAAGTAATTCTAAGTTTTACTTCATCCGTGTTCTGATCAGCGATTTGGAAGGTTCCATCTTCCGTGGTGAACAAATATTGGTTGTGAGTGATGTCTTCAATAGTAACCCCTACAAGAGGTAACTGGGTTTCTGCATCTCTAACCAAAATAGGCTTTCGCTGGTCATTAGCATAGATAGGGCTCTGTAACCCAATGCACAGTATAGCGATCCATAAAGTTGTTTTAATTCTACGCATATAATAAGTCTTATAAGTATTTCGATTCATACTTGGCAAACTTACGCGCACCTAATTAGAGGGAATTAAAGAAGACTTTAGAGAGTGATTAAAAAGAGATTAAAAAGTTTTAATCTCTTTTTATAAGCGGCACCGAAATTGTCACTATCGTATAGTGGTTTAACTGAGATTCTATCTTCATATCGCCTTTGTGTAGGTTTATAATTTTTGAGGAAAGAGATAAACCTAATCCCGTTCCCTTAATTCCAAAGGCGTTGCTTGAGCGAAAGAAGGGTAAAGTCAGTTTATCTAAGTCTTCTTTCTTAATTCCTATTCCGTAGTCTTTTACTGTTATGACAATATGGGTAGGGGTTGTATGCAAGGTTAGATCAATAGTTTTATTACTCGAAAATTTATCAGCATTCAAGATGATATTAGAAATGGCTAATTCTAATAATTGACTATTTCCTTGAAAGTATAAGTTGTGTAAGTCTTCTTTGGTGTGAATAGAAAGGTTGATATTTATATCCGTCTTATGAGCAATTAAGTGATCTATGGTGGACCACCAAAATTCTTCAAAACAGACTTTGTTTAGTGGATATACGCTACTGTCTATTTGCGATAGAGCCAGCAGATTGCTAATAATCTTATCCATGTGTATGGCATCTTTGACAATACCTTGAAGGACTTGTTGATACTCTTGTGTATCTCTTTTCTGACGCAGGGTTATTTCTGCATTGCCAAGTACAGAGGCAATAGGTGTCTTTAGTTCATGAGAGGCATGGGAGACGAAAGCTTGTTGGTTTTCGAAGGTTTCGTGTAAGCGTTTGAACAGGGAATTGATAGTGATACTAAGGGTGTGAATCTCATCTTTAGACATATCCTCTGTTGGAATGGGTCTTTCGAGGGTCTGTACATTTTTATCCTGGATGTGATTAATGATATTGGTAATGGGGGCAAGGAGGTATTGGGCAAACAAACGCGATAAGAAAAAAGTGATTAATAGCGCGATGATTAAGCTAATTAACATGACTGTTTGCAATTGGCTTAGGGCTGCTGTCCCCACTTCATCCCTGGCTTTTGCAATGATTATAAAATTGCCTTCGTTATCCTTATAGTAAATTCCAACGATGTACTCATCTGCGTTTTTAATGTAAAGTTTGTGTTTGTCATTAATCGTTTCTAAGGTTGCTCTGTCCCATTTAAGTTGTCCTTCTTGGATAAAAGTAGGAGAGTAATCTTCAGCATTGTATATCCTAATTTGCTCTTGGGGAAGTGTACGCGGAAACTTCATCAAGACTTCACTGTATTGTTCGGTTGTAAAATTGTCTTCTGCTAAGTAGTTATGCCCAACAGTAAATGCGCGTTCTTCTAATTGGCGAAAAAAGTTGTTTTGCCAATGAGAGGAGACAAGCATATAGATTGTCGCTAATACTCCAAGAAGTAAAATGGCAAATAACCCAAGAAATTGCAAGGATAAACGGGTGCGTATTTTCATTTTTAATCGGCGTCTTTAAGTATATATCCCATTCCGATAACCGTGTGAATTAAAGCTGTAGGGAAGTCCCTGTCTATCTTAGTTCTCAGGTAATTGACATATACATCTATTAGATTTGTTCCTCTGTTGAAACCAATTCCCCAAACAGCTTCTGCTATCTGAGTTCTGGTTAAAACTCTGTTTTTATTAACCAAAAAGTATTCCAATAAGGTGTACTCTTTTTGGGTAAGGCTAATTTCTGTATCTCCACGAGTTACTATTTTCTTATAGCAATCCATTTTTAGATCTCTTGCTGTATAACTCAAGGTAGTCATAGCCATTTGACTTCTTCTTGTGATAGCTTTAATTCTCACCAGCAGTTCTTCAAAGTGAAAAGGTTTTGTCAAGTAGTCATCTGCTCCTTGGTTAAAACCGTTGATTTTATCTTTAATAGTTGATAAAGCTGTCAACATCAGAATAGGGATGTCTGATTTGTATTTTTTTACGTGGTGACAGATTTCAAAACCATTCATATTAGGCAGTATGACATCCATGATAATTAAATCAAACTCCTGTTCCATGGCAAGTTTTAACCCCATTGTACCTTCATAGGCTAAGGTCACACAGTGTTGGCTTTCTTCAAGGCCTTTGCGAATGAAGTTCGATACGCTTACTTCGTCTTCAATTAATAAGATATTCATAGCAACTGTTGTTTCTCAAAAGCAAAAATAAAATATATAAATACTTGTTTTTCAGCATTAAAGAAATTTAATGTAGTATTAGAGTTAGATTAGAATACTTGCTTTAAGCCTTGATTATTAGTTGTTTTTGTGATCTGTAGTGTTTGTTTACAAGGTAGTTTTATGCGTTTTGGGTATTATTTTTTTACTTGAGAAGTTGAAAAAAGGCAATTTATTATCTATTGATTTTAAAAATGGAAAGGTTTTTGTATTTACAAGAAAGAATTAATTACAAATTGTAATTTTTTGTTTTGGTTTGTCGGATAGAGGGCGGCTCCCTCTATCCACTTTCAAATCAGAAATTTCTTCATAGGTTTTGTTAAAAGTGTTCTAGGTTTAAGTAGAGCCATTGCTAAAAGTGATGGCTCTTTTTTCTTACCCTATACCCCAAGATGAGAAGGCGTGCTTATCGCAGTAAAATACAAACTATTTGATAAAGAGAAGTTTATCTGTTTTTTAGTAGGAGAAAGTATATACTGTCACTGGATAATTGTACGTTTGGCTTATAAGTTAAAATTACTTTGTATTTTGGCGGCTTATTTTTACGTTTCATCTTGTGAAATTTCAGTTTGAGTTAAAGTTTTGTATGATTAAAGCCAAACAACTATTATTTTTGTATCAAAATAGAAACAATGGCTAAGAACAAGAAAGTTGAAGAATCCATGTTCATCAAACACTATCGTTTGATGGTGATTCCTTTGGTATTAGTTCTATACCTATTTTCTCACTTTCTTTTGAATCCTTACGATCCAGAGTGGTATTACATAGAGGGAGAAAGCGAGATATTTGAATCGATTCTCTTTTTGATAGCCTATTGTGCTATTATTACGGAGATTAGCTTATGGGTAAGTAGAGTACTTAATAAGTGGATCCCCTGGGATAAGTCGGCGGCTCTTCGTGCCATTGTACAAGTACTGGCTCTAATAGGCTTGATATTTATCGTGTACTTCGGGATTAATTTGGCTTTTTTGGTCTGGATACCTATAGATAGAAGTAACGGTTTGGCTTTAGAGGACAAAATTGACTTGTGGCAATCTTTGATTATCAGCATTAATACGGCTATTTTTATCAGTGCAGTTCACACAGGGTATTTCTTGATAAAGAATTGGAGGGATTCTATGATGAAAGCGGCTGAGCTACAACTAAAAGCCGAAAAGCTTGAGCGCATCGCCAGTCAAGCTGAACTTGAATCTTTGCGCATGCAGTTAGATCCTCATTTTTTGTTTAACAACTTTAGCACGCTTTCTGAGTTGGTGGTTGAAGATCAGGCTATAGCTATCAAATTTATCGATAATTTGTCTTTAGTTTACCGCTATATGTTATCCAACATACGAAAGAACGTGGTTAGCCTAAAGGAGGAATTGACTTTTGTCGAATCATATTTTTATTTGATTCACGAGCGAATGGGAGCAAAGGTGCAATTGCACATTAATATAGATAAAGAACTTAGTCAGCAGTTTTATGTTGCACCAATCTCACTGCAACTATTGGTTGAAAATGCTGTAAAGCACAATAGAGCATCAAAAGAATGTCCATTAGTGATAGATATTTACATTGATGGCAATTTTGTAATCGTTGAGAACAATATACAGCCCTTGGTGGTTTCTATTCCTTCTTCGAAAGTAGGATTGAGCAATATTGATGATCGCTATAGACTGCTCAGTGAGGCTAAAGTGATTGTAGAGCAAACAGAAGTTTATTTTAAAGTAAAATTGCCTCTGTTATTAAACAGACAGGCAAAGTAAAAAAGGATAGTATGAGGGCATTAATTATTGAAGATGAAATTAGAAATGCAAATAAATTAACTCGTTTATTGCAAAGTATAGATAGTCAAATAGAGGTTATTACCGTACTGGAAAGTGTGAAGGAGAGTGTAGCGTGGTTAAAACAGTCAGAAGCTCCTGATTTGATATTTATGGATATTCGATTAGAAGATGGTTTGTGTTTCGAAATATTTGAGGAGATAGATATTCAAGTACCAGTTATTTTTACTACTTCCTACGATGAGTACGCGCTAAAAGCGTTTAAAGTCAACAGCATTGACTATATCATGAAACCCGTACAAGAGGAAGATCTAGAGAGAGCCTTGAACAAGTTCAAGTCAAGACAAGTTGTCCCGTCATTTACTGATTCTATCAAGGATATCCTGGGACATCTACACAAGAAAGAGGTCACGCATCGCTCTCGTTTTTTGATACCTTACAAAGATGGATTTAAAACCGTAAAGGTAGAGGACGTAGATTTTATTTATTCAGAACAAAAAATTACGCATTTGTGTTTAAGTGATAAGTCTGAAATGATTGTAAGTCAAACGATGGATGAATTAGAAGAAGAACTTGACTCTACCGTTTTTTTTAGGGCAAATAGACAACATATTTTACACATTGACAGCATAGGGAGTATCCACAATTACTTTAATGGAAAATTAAAAGTAGTACTTGTAAATGATCCCGATAGAGAAATTATTGTGAGTCGTGAGAAGGCGCCTCTATTCAAAAATTGGCTTAATTCCTAAGCCAATTTTTTTATTGTAACTTTATTCAATGATTTTGCAATTAACTTCGTTAGAAGTAGTGTATCCAAATTTTGGATATAACACATTTCTTTGGTTGTATCTTCCCTTTTTTTCTACTTGGTAAAAACCGACATAAATAAGCCAAAATCAGCTTATTTCACCCCTTCGTTATTGAAACATAACTACCACTGAAACCAGTAATAGCCTTACTTTCGTTGATTTAACTAATTTGATGCAGCGGCTTTTGTTCGGATATTGGTGCGACAATGTACGGTATTTACTGGGAATGAAGGCGTTTCTCCGAATCATCCTCCCACTATCTCCGAACACCCCCCCTATCAGCTTGGTATTGACTACCGATATCGTGTCTAATTCTTATAAGTAGTTTTGCTTCGAACTTTGTAATTGTCTTATCGTCCTCAGCAGTCTAAATAGGGAAAACTCTTTGTCGGTTAATCGTAAACTGTCAAACAAATAAACGATACTCAATTTTAAAAACTTTGAACAGTGGTCTGTCGGTATTTCCGACAAACCACTTTACTCAAATAATAGAGGTGTTTACGGATTTCTGTAAGAATATTAGTTATTAAATGAATTATTTTGCAAACCATTGTCCTTTTTGGGACAATGGTTTTTGTTTTATATAAAATTATTTTGTATTTTTGTCCTAAAATGGACATGTTATGAGAATTGTAAAGGGTAATTTTAAAGACGATAGGTATCAGGGGTTGTCGATTGCCGAGATGCTCAGTGGTTATATAGAAGAAAATAATCTGTCTGAGTTAGGCTTAGCAACTATTTTAGATATTAATAGGAAAACACTTCGATCTATTCTTGAAGGGGAGGATATGAAGATGAGTATAGCAATCAAGATATCAAAACTGTTGAATATTAGTCAAGATACTTTAGTGCATAGCTTTGAGAGACAAGTGAAAGAGGAAAGTGGTGCGTACTTTGATTTTACAACTAAGGTATCTTTTCTTTTAGAACATTTTGATTTAGCAGAATTAAAAGCGAATAAGGTTATCAGTAGCACTACAGACTATAGTACGATAGATAAAGAATTGTGTACTTATTTTGGTTATAATCATATCACAGAATATGGTGACCAATCTATTAAAACTCCTTTATTTAGTAAGTCTAAGATGAGTGTTAGACCCAGTAAAGAACAAAAAGCACAAGATTTTTGGATTAAATCTAATCTCTTAAGTTTCAGTAGAATTGACAATCCAAATGAATATAATAGAGAGCTATTGATTGAGTTTTTGAAACGAATCAAGACACTGACGAATGATGTTAAAGATGGTTTTAGTCAGGCTCAGTATGTTCTTTTTCAATTGGGGATTACTGTCATTGTGCAATCTTATTTGAGCAAAACTAAGGCTTTTGGGGTAAGTATGATTGTAAATGATAAGCCTTGTATCGTGATTACCGATATGGGAAAACAGTATTATAAATTGTGGTTTACTCTGCTACATGAACTTTATCACGTATTAGAAGATTACGATTACCTCAAGACAGCGAGTTACCACATATCAGATATGGAGAATAAAGATTTGTTTGTATCAGAGGACAATGCCGATGCTTTTGCTCGTGAGGTGTTTGTGAGTAAGGATAAAATGCCGATGCTACAACAGCTAATAAATAACCCAATTAAGATTAATAAATTAGCAAAGGGGTTAGATATGCATCCTTCGATGTTATACGGCGTTTACTTAGATTGTGCAGATAGAGCAACTCAGACGAGGGATTTCCCCCGTTTTGCTAAGTATTTGCCAAATTCGGCAGCTGCTATTAAGCCAATCATATTCGATGCTATAGGTAAGAAGAGTATCGATGCTGCTGTGCAAGAAATGAAAAAGAAATTAAATATACTAACAGCTTAATCAGTTGGCTATGGGAATAGAAAAAAAGAAGATAGAAGAGTTAATCTCTACTGCGAAACGCATTACAGAGGCACAAAAAGGTAATTCGGAAGCACTATTGATAGAAATTGGACAAGACAAAGAGGATTCTCGTTGGACAGCCCTTTTGGAAGAAGATACTTTACAAGATCCAGAGAAATCGTATGATTTGTTTTATAATGGTATTCAATCACTTTTACTTAGTTTACTGCCTAAAGGAGAGCAACGAAGTGTGATCTTAGAGCTAAAAACTATTATGCTAACAGGTAAAGAGCTGAGTAGCATAAGTAGTGGTACACGCGGTGCTGACTCTCGTATGTCTAAAACTAAAGATATGGAGGCGATGATCGATACATTGTCACTGTGGAGTACTACACCTCATGATTTCTTTAAACTGGCAACTTTGTTATTAGAGAAGAATAAAGAGTTAGGTTATGTACCAAGTGAGAGAATGTTAGGGGATTATGTGAAGGAGAGGAAATAGTAGATTCTTAAATTAATATATTCGTTACATCAGTATAGACGGAATACTTCCGTCTAACATGCAATTAGATTCATGGAATTAATAAGATGTGGATGGAAGAGAAATAGAAGATTATGACACAAAAAGAAAGTATAAAAATACCTAACGACTCTATTATAACGGAGTTTAAAGAACACCTTGATTTAGAGTTTAACCAACGCATATTATTCACTGCTCCTTTTGGGGCAGGGAAGTCTACATTTATTAATGACTTTGAAGATAAGTATAAAGATGAATATCGCTTTATAAGACTGTATCCAGTAAACTATGCTGTATCTGCTAATGAGGATATATTTGAGTTAATCAAGTTTGATATTCTGTATGAGCTGATGGCGCATCATAATGAAGAAATAGCTTTAGCAAAAGTAGACTTTGACTTTTGGTTGCGTATGTCCATGTTTATGCAGAATAAGGCAGATTTAATGCCTTTGTTTTTGCATATTATTTCTCTTCATGAGACAATCGGTAAACCTGTAGCAAAGTTTATCGAAGTAGTAAAACCTTTAGTAAAGGACTTTAAAGAATATAGTAAGGAAATAAATATAGACGAGTCAAGTGATGTATTTGGCTTTTTAGAAACATTCGAAAGTAAGAAAGGTAGTCCTTATGAAATGGATGCGACTTCACAGTTTATCTTTAATTTGGTTGATAGATTAAAAGGGGATGTATTACCAGATCAGGATAAAATAACTAAAGAAGAAGGTAAGAAGAGAACGAATAAGACAGTATTAGTTATAGATGATTTAGATCGTTTAGACCCTGACCATATCTTTAGGTTGTTTAATATCTTTTCTGCTCATACACATTCAATAACAGGAGAGAATAAGTTTGGTTTTGACAAGGTTGTTTTTGTCTGTGATATAGAGAATATCCGTAAGATCTATGCACATAAATATGGAGTAGGTGTTGACTTTTCGGGGTATATGGATAAGTTCTATTCTGTGAAGCCTTTTATCTATGATAATTTCAAGTATTTAACACAGAAAATTACTGCTATTATAGATCAATCAGTATTTATAAATTCATCAAAAGAAGAGATAGTTAAACAAGATTTGGTAGTGCATTTATTATCAGCGGTTTTGAAGATTTTATCAAAGAATAGAACTATTAACTTAAGAAGTCTTTTTAAGAGCAATACTTTTATATTATCAATAGAAAGGTATGTTAAAATTAATAGAGGCATAGTTTTATCGAAGGATAAAATATCTCTTGTAATAGTATTTGAAATTATAAGTGAGATGTTAGGTGGATGGGGACATTTAGAGAAAGCATTACTTAAAGTGAAGGATAATTTCTATAATCAACAATATTTTGATAAAAATCAGGAATTTCTAAAAAAATATAGTTTAGTTACTTACCCATCTCGTTATAGACATGAAATAGACGATATAAGGGATGAAGTTTTTAAAGTTTTCGTAGCCGAATATTTAAACAATGAAGACAAGAC
>NZ_WSPP01000065.1:0-13731 GCF_009767705.1 Myroides sp. LoEW2-1
GTTTGGTTGCACCTTGAAGATAATTATTTTTGAGGACAAACAATGAAAAAACCCCGCCTTTTTTAGACGGGGTTTTGTTTTTTAGGCTTTTTAGACAGCCTCCTTTTTTTTGGTACCTGTTTAGCTTCTTCATGTTGTATATCTTCCAAATACGATAAAGGATCTAAGCAGGTTCTTTTTGCAATATCCTTACTGATGATGCCATTGTGATAATCATTTGATCCCATAGTGGTCGCATTAAAAATAGGCAAAACAATGCGACCACTATGCCATCACTATGCGACCACTACCTGCCAAAGCTGTCTCGTCCTAATATAGTTGTACAGCAAACGCAGGCTAAATGCACTTTTAGCCCTTTGCTAATTTTCCATAATCCCACAAAAAAAGTCACTTCGGTGACTTTTTTGTATTTTCTATTGATAATAGTTAATCGATAATATTCATTTTTTTCATGATGAAAGTTGCATTCTTATTTTGACACACGCCATCTCTTATTTTATAGTCGAAATGCAAGTCATCTTGTTTAATCTCAACTTCAAAGCACTTGTTGATTAAGACTTCAGGATACTCAGCAGTAGTATTACACACTTCTAAATCATGGGTAGCAATAACACCATAAGTTTGCTCTCGAATCAACTTGTGAATTACGCCTATGGTTCCACTTTGTTTATCATCAGAATTTGTTCCTCTTAAAATCTCGTCTAACAAAACAAAACAAGGCTCTTTTTGAACTTGTTCTATAATCATTTTTAAGCGTTTCACCTCAGCGTAGAAATAAGATTCACTATCTTCTAAAGAATCAGTTAGGCGCATGGATACAAATAATGGCAACGGAAACACTGATGCATTTGACGCACAAATAGGGGCACCAATAGCAGCCAAGACAAGGTTAACTCCTACTGTTCGCAAGAAAGTACTCTTACCTGACATATTCGAACCAGTGAGAATGACGAATCGCTGATTGCTAAAGTCAATATCATTACACACCCTTTTGCTTTCATTGATGAGAGGATGTCCTAAATCTTTAAAAGACATCTCTCCATTCTCGCTAATCGTAGGGAAAGTATAAGATCGATTATTATATGAGTAATTTGCCAAAGAATTTAAAGCTTCTACTTGACCAATCACCTCAATTGCCGTAGGTACCAAATGAGCTTTCTCTTTCTTCCACTTTGAAAAGCGATTAAAGATATGCACATGGTATTGAATAAAGCCATTGAATACAATTAATACAAAAATATTCCCCACTGTCTCAAGCTGTTCGAATAAACGCGACAAAACTTTTAACTCTTTACTGGCTTGAAAAGAGTCCGCATTCAATTTGCTGATATAACCTTTCATCTTCTCTGTAGAAAAGGTTTCTCTTTCAATGCGCTTGATTATAGAGCTATAGCTATTAATCGTTTCGTGTACCTTATCCGCACCACCAAGTTCAGCTTGTATATACCTCGCTTTAGACAACGTACAAATAAGATTCAGTGAAAATAATAAAGATACAGCATACCCAAATACATAACTATCGATAAGGTAATATCCAATAATCGACAGCAACAATAAACAGGGCACAACATAACTCAAATACACGCTTACTTTGCTCAAACCAACCACATTGGATTGACTCCACTTTTGCAGTCGCTTATACGCTGTCTCATCTAAATTAGAGATTTGACTATAGGCATTAATTTCCTGTCTCCATTCTACCTTCTGAGAAAGTTCTTTGATCGCTTCTTGATTCATTACTATTTCATCCGAACTTAACTTTGATTTCAACAAATCTGCTAATTTCTGCTTGCCTATAAAAGAGGCCGTTCTATTCAAAAACTGAAACAGGGATTTGCTTCCAAAAATATCTAAATCAAAAGCATAAGGATGATCAGTAGTTTTAAACTCATCACCTGAGTCAAAAGGTCTCTCATCATTCTCTACAAAAGCCATCTCCTTTTTATTGATATCTAAAAGTGCTTGGATATATCGCATTCTCCACGAATAATTAGCATGTAGTTTTAACAAGCTTAAGAAAAGGACAATAACCGCTAATGTAACATAGAGGTAATTAGCATTTGCATTGGAGAGAGCTAAATAAAAGCAATAGATAATAGCGAAAAAAACAACTAAACGAGCTATACCAACCAGTTTATATTTTTTACGAATTGCACTATATTGTATTTGGAATAAGTGATATCTCTTAGTATAGATTTCCATGAGTATAATTGTTTTTTAGAGTTCTTTAAAAAAAGAAGTACCAACAAATATACACCATTAAAAATATCTTACCCGTTTAATTGCCCTATATTATTGAAAACTCAATGTAAAAAATGACGTATATTTCAGTCTAAAATTCCTTTTATACAAAGAGAGTTTTACGGACCGATATTCGAAATCGACTAATCAAATACAAATCAAATCATTAATGTATAATCACTTTCATCAAAATAGTTATCTCTATTTACCACTATTCTTCTCAGAAGGTGAATTAGCTATCATAGAGCCTATTCTTATTAACTTTCACGAAAAGTGGTTAAAGGATTATCAAGACGTCTACAAATCTCATCTAATCAATAGTCATAGCCTAACAGGAAGTTCTTCTATCTCTACGGCTGAACGCATGCAACTATTTAAATTCATAGCCAGTGAAAGATTGCTTGCTATTGTAGAAAACCTCTTTCCTGCTAAAGCTAAATTTTTAAATACTCAACTATTCTTTGATCCTTATAACAAGGAGCAAAAAAACTATTGGCATCGCGATATACAGTATACAGGACTTTCGATAGAAGAACAGCAAGAAAAGATTAAAACAGAAAATGTCATTCACTTCAGAATACCACTAACAGAAGAATCTGGAATAGAATTAATACCAGGGAGTCACCATCAATGGGACCTACCAATAGAAGAAGATACCAGACTATCTCAGCATGGTCGACAACCAAGTGATGCTCTTGAGCGAGGGCAAATAATTAGTCTAAACAGAGGTGATCTACTTATCTTCTCTGCGAATAGTATCCACAGAGGACTGTATGGCAACAATCGCTTCTCACTTGACATTATCTATTGTGATGACATTCCCGCTTTTAAAGTGTTTATAGATGAGCGAAATCAACCTACTGATGAGGAATTGAGTCAGCTCAACAACAATGTGTTTTAATCTCTTTTTAAAAAATAAAAAGTACTACGTAAATCAACTACTGCTTTAACACCCAGTCTACTATTTTTTGTTTAGGTTCTTGATGGATTTCATAACTTTCTCCATCAGCTTAGTATAAAAAAGCTACTTTAACATATCGTAAAGTAGCTTTATTCCTTATTATATCAAGTGATTACCACACTAATACGCTGTTCTCATTCTTCCAAACTAACAAACGGAAATCTTCATAAATATCGGCAGTACCTATAGTATGTGTATCTCTTACGGGTTTATTCAAAGTCAACTTGTGTAATATACCTGCATACGTACCAACATATAGTGTCTTATCATCCTCTGATAATACCATTCCACTAATGGTAGAACCTAAGAAGTGCTGCCATAGCTCTCTTCCGTCTTTATGTATTGCTCTGATATATCCATAAGCATCTCCTAAGATATAGTAGTCATTAAAAGCCACACCAGCATACACACGCATTCCCTCGTCTAAGTATGTGATATCTTCATGCTCTTCCCAGCCTGGGATATCAGCACCTACAAGTTTTACGGCAGCCACACCAATAGATATCCCATTATAAAAATGACAAGAGTTAACTAAAACTTGTGTATCATCTTTTGTAAACAAGCAGTAGTGTGGATAAGAGGACTGTGGTCCTACCACTCCTACTTTCTTCCCTTCATTGTCCAAAACAATGTGATCACTACACTGATCTCCTACTACAATATACTTGTTGTCGTGAGACAAAGTAGCGTGATCCATTGCTAATCCATTATTTTCTTCACCTTCTTCTAATATTGGAAACAACAGTTTCTCTTCTTTAGTATCTAATAAATAAATTCCCTCTGAAGAGATAAACAATACTTTCTGCCCATCATTAAAAGGAATAAGCCTTGTAATGCCTATATTCGCTAAAGTATCTAATGTAAACTCTGTTATAATTTCTCCTTCCCATCCTTGACGAGTCACTATCTTATCTGCGTATGCTATCGCATAAACAAGATTGCGCATAGACTGTCCGATGCTTTTAATCTCTTTGTCTAATGCAACTACTTCAGTTCCTTTTGCTATATATGCTTGTCTTTCTTCATAAGAAGTCCCTTGCATAAAAGCAACGCTAAATTCTGCTATATAACAAATATCTCCTATATAACTCCCTTTATCATCAAGAATAGATACGATGGGAGCGTGTGCAGGAGGAAACTCTTGTCTAAAAGTATCTACTGTACTATTAGTATTTGCCTCTCTTAATAACTCAATAACTGCTTCTGCAAGTTTACCTCTTGTATCCTCTGCTTCTTTACCATCCCAATTATCCCAACCATGTTCTGCACCAAAAGCAACCATCTCATTAATCTCCTTAGCATACTTCTCGCCTATCTTATACCATTTACTCTGTAGCTCTTCTCTTGTTTTCATTTTTTCTATTTTTATCACAGCACTAAAGTATTGACTTATGTCTTCTAATGCAATCACTTTATTCAGCTACTTTTCGTTCTCCTAAGTTCTCGATTAACCTCAATAAATAGCCATCTGGATCTTGTACTAAGAACTGCTTCTGACCGAACTCTACATCTTCTGCTCTATACCAACGATCTTCTACATCTATAAACACATTATAATTTGCCTCCTGAAGTCGTTTTAGAATAGGTGCTATAGCATTTACTTCTATCTGAAAGTTTATTCCTCTACCAAATGGCTTTTCCATAATGCCTGTCTCCCATTCTCTATCAGCAGGATTATATTGTTCTAACATTACTTGTGCTTCTCCCATACCTAAATAGACAAAGTACTCTTCCTTGCGATCATACATTACTTCAAAACCTATGTAATCACACCAAAACTGTAAGCTTTTAGCTAAATCAGATACTACAAATTCCGGCACTAAAGTTGCCCATTTTATATTGTCACTTCTCATAATGTTCTTTTAAATAAAAATATAACATTCCTACTCCACTAATTCTCTTGTTTATTATAATGAGTAGACTATTGTCTCTTTATCAATACAACATGCTCTATTAACCCCATTCTACACTTGCTCGCCTTTCATCATTTTGTTCCAATACAAATAAGGTAAGATGTATTTCTTCAGAGCCCATAAGCGCCAATGTTCCTTAGAGCTATCCTTAATCAACATTTGTTTTAGTTTCGGATCAGGGATAAATTCATTTTTATAATTAAACTCAGCCAATACCATCTTTCCATACCCTGTCACTAATGGGCAAGATGAATAACCTTCATAGTCGAAATTATCTGCTTCTTTACCCTTAATTAATTTGTACAGATTGTCAACTACAACGGGTACTTGCTTGCGCACAGCTGCCCCCGTTTTAGCAGTAGGCAAGCCCGCAACATCACCAAGGCCAAATACATTAGCAAAACTTTTATGTCGCATGCTGTGTAAGTCTACATCTAACCAACCATTATTATTGACTAAATTGGAATTCTTTATAAATAGTGGAGCTGTCTGTGGTGGAGCCAAATGCAGAAAGTCAAACTCCATCTCTACTATACCGTCTTCTAATTGACGAATATGATCTAAATCTGTAGTTACAAAACAGTGGTTATCTTGAGTATTTGTCAATTTAAAGTAAGCCTTTCTTTGATCTGCATCAATGCGAATTGGGTTGTGAAATGGCATAAAATCAATATCATGACGATGGATAACTTCCATTAGAGTTTCGGCAATAATCTTGACTCCAAAAATCACACTTCCCGGCATTGGAAAATAGACTTTAGTCTTTTTATCTATTCCTTTTTGTTTAAAATACTCGCAAGCCAAATACATTATCTTTTGTGGTGCACCACCACATTTAATAGGAGTATTGGGTTGGGTAAATATAGCTGTACCTCCCTTGAACTCTTGCAGAAGTTTCCAAGTATATTCAGGATCGATATAATTACTACATACCACCCCCTTATTCACAGCGTCTTCCAACCCTTCAATCAAAGATAAATCATTCACCAACCCAGGGCAGATCACCAAATAATCATAGGTAAATTCACCATAAGCCGCAGTCAAAAGGCTGTTTTGAGCAGCATTCACTGTGATTACTTCATCTTTAATCCAATCGACTCCACGAGGAATCAAGTCTTTTGTATAACGTATTGTTTTCTGCTTATCATATACACCTGCACCTACTAATGTAAAAGCAGGTTGGTAATAGTGTTTTTCAGAAGGATCTATTATTGCAATTTCTAATGAACTGTCTTTTTTTTTCAACTGAGCAGCAGTCATTATACCTGCTGTCCCCGCTCCAATAATGAGAATTTGATAATGAGTTTCCATATTTGTTGTCGTTTTGCTTTATACACTAAAATATCAATCCTTGACCGTATATATTGTAACAAATGTTACAATACTATGAGTGTCATACAAAATATAAAAAAAGGCATACGAAATCGTATGCCTTATATCTATTCGTATTTATATAACGAATTTATCTTCTTCTTATTCTCCTTTTTTAGCTCTTCTTGATCTCGCTAATAAAGTATTCTTTAATAACATTGCTATTGTCATTGGTCCTACACCACCTGGTACTGGAGTGATAAACGCAGCTTTCTTGCTTACCTCATCGAAGTCCACATCACCTGCGATCACATAACCTCGAGGATTAGTAGCATCTGGTACACGAGTAATACCTACATCTACGACAGTCACACCATCCTTCACCATATCCCCTTTTAAGAAATAAGGCACTCCCAATGCTGAAATGATAATATCTGCTTCTCTTGTAATCTCCTCTATATTCTTTGTACGGCTATGTGTCAGTGTTACTGTAGCATCTCCAGGATAACCTTTGCGACTTAACAAGATACTCATAGGACGACCTACAATGTGAGAACGCCCGATAACTACCACATTTTTACCTGCAGTTTCAACTTTATAACGCTCTAATAATTCCATGATTCCGTAAGGAGTAGCTGGTAAGAATGTCTCCATCTCTAACGCCATACGACCGAAGTTCGTCGGGTGAAACCCATCTACATCTTTATCTGCATCGATAGCTAATAAGATCTTTTGCTCATCAATGTGTTTGGGCAATGGCAATTGAACGATATACCCATCTATAGCAGGATCTGCATTCAATTCTTTGACTTTAGCTAAAAGCTCTTCTTCTGTCGTTTCTTCTGGCAAAGAAACTAATGTAGATTCAAAACCTACTTTCTCACAAGACTTAACTTTACTTCCTACGTAAGTTAAACTTGCTCCATTAGTTCCCACAATAACTGCTGCTAAATGTGGTACTTTTTCACCACGAGATTTCATCTGTTGTACTTCAACAGCAATCTCATTCTTGATATCTTCCGATACCTTTTTTCCGTCTAGTAGTTGCATTAAAAATAGTAATAAGTGTGTTGTTGTGTATAAATAAAGAAGGTTTAAACCTCATAACGAACCTTAAACCTTCTTCTAATGTTATCTTTGCATACCTTTCATCTGTCCCATCATGCGCATCAAATTCTTTCCTTTTGCTCCTTGCATCATCTTCATCATTTTGCTCATTTGGTCAAACTGTTTCAGCAGTTGATTCACTTGTTGTATATCCGTACCGGATCCCTTAGCAATACGCGCTTTTCTCTTTGCATCTAAAATAGAAGGAGTAGAACGCTCTTTTGGTGTCATTGAGTGAATAATCGCTTCGATGTGTTTAAAAGCATCATCTTCAATTTCCACATCTTTCAGTGCTTTCCCCATTCCTGGTAACATCCCTACTAAGTCTTTCATGCTACCCATATTCTTCACTTGTTGAATCTGAGATAAGAAATCATCAAAACCAAACTCGTTTTTCGCAATTTTCTTCTGGATTTTACGCGCTTCTTCTTCATCATACTGAGCTTGTGCACGCTCAACTAAAGAGATAACGTCTCCCATCCCTAAGATACGATCAGCCATACGCTCTGGGTAGAAGATGTCAATTGCATCCATTTTCTCACCAGTACCGATGAACTTAATAGGTTTATTTACAACAGATTTAATTGATATTGCAGCCCCTCCACGAGTATCCCCGTCTAATTTAGTAAGAACTACTCCGTCAAAATTCAATCTATCGTTGAAAGCTTTTGCAGTGTTTACAGCATCCTGTCCTGTCATAGAATCCACAACGAATAAAGTTTCGTGTGGCGTAATAGCCTTGTGAATATTAGCTATTTCATTCATCATCTCCTCGTCTACAGCCAAACGTCCAGCCGTATCGACAATCACAACGTTAAACCCGTTTGACTTAGCATGTTTAATTGCGTTCTCAGCAATCTGAACAGGATTGTTATTTCCTTCTTCTGAATAAACCTCAATACCCAATTGCTCACCAACTACGTGCAACTGATTAATAGCTGCAGGACGGTATACGTCACACGCTACTAATAAAGGTTTTTTATTCTTTTTCGTTTTTAAGAAGTTAGCCAATTTACCAGAAAAAGTCGTTTTACCAGACCCTTGTAAACCAGACATCAAAATAACAGAAGGAGTACCTGATAAGTTGACACCAGCAGCCTCACCACCCATTAATTGAGTTAGTTCGTCTTTAACCACCTTAACCATTAATTGACCTGGTTGTAATGTAGTTAATACATCTTGTCCTAAGGCTTTTTCTTTTACTTTATTGGTAAAATCTTTGGCAATCTTAAAGTTAACGTCGGCATCTAATAGGGCTCTACGAACCTCTTTTAGAGTATCTGCAACGTTCACTTCTGTAATCTTGCCATGTCCTTTAAGGATATGAAAGGCTTTATCTAATTTATCACTTAAATTATCAAACATATCGGTATTATTTTAATACTTTGAGGTGCCAAAGATAGTATTTAACTTGTTAAGTCACAAAAAGCAAAAGCAGTAAAACTTATTTTTTTTAAATATTCTATCTAATTAATGCAATTCTCCTTACTGATGCAGTACTATTTAATGCGGAAACTACTTTGTGTTGTTTATTACTGTACATTAGTTCTGTACATAAAATCAAAAACATGAAACAATTCACAATATACATTGCCACACTAACTTTGGGGTTGATTAATACAGTATACAGTCAAGATCTACACCACAAAATTGATAGTATCCGCAACTTGCACAATGTTCCTGAAGTCGCCTACGCTATCGTGACAAAAGACGAGATCTTAACTGTAGATATTACAGGATTTCACAAGTTTGCAGAGCAAACAACTGCTACAGCGGCAAATATCAAAGATTACTTCCACCTGGGATCAAATTCTAAAGCCATAACGGGTTTTATTGCTGCAAACTTGGTAGAGCAAGGTAAGCTGTCTTGGCAAACGACCTTCTTTGATCTTTTCCCTGAGTTGAAAGACTCATCAAATACAGCTTATCACAAGGCCACGCTACAGGATTACTTATCACATAGATCCAAAGTTCACGCTTTTACAAGTGGAACAGAGCGCCTGACTTTGCCAATCTTTAAGGGCAATAAACAAGAACAAAGACAAGCATTTGCCAAACACGTATTGACCATGGATCCCATAGAAACTCAAGATGGATATACCTATTCAAATGCTGGTTATAGTATTGCTGCAACTATGTTAGAGAAAGTAAGCCAAAAATCTTGGGAAGAATTAGCTAAAGAAATTCTAACAAAAAAACTGGGGATTTCATTTGTAATTGGTTGGCCTAATCGCAATTTGGAGAACCAACCTTGGGGACACGCTATGCAATACGATGTATTAGAATCCGTACCTCCCACTTATAACTATGCACTCACACTGATCGAACCAGCAGGTGACCTCAGTATGAATATAGAAAACTATATCAAATACATTCAACTCAATTTGCAAGGGCTTTCAGGTCAAAGCAATGTATTATCTGCTAAAACATACGATTACATATTCAATTATAAGGAACGATATGCCATCGGATGGAATACACTCAAGAACGATACAATAAGCGTCTATGATCATGCTGGTTCTGATGGTACATTCTTTACCTATACTCAAATAGACGGTATCACCAATACAGCCTATATCATCATGGCAAACAGCGGTACTGCCAACGCTCAACAGGCTGTAATGAAAATAGTGCAAGCAATGAAGGAGGCTAATAAATAGGTATCCCTAAGCGCTAAAGATTACTCCTAAAAGAATATTTCACACTACAAATAAACATCTTTTAGGAGTTGTCTTTTAGTTCCACATCACTCCAAAACACCTATCTCCATTTTTATCACGCAAGTGTCTCAGATTTAGTTGATACATGCCCTATTGTATTAATAAGAGATACTTATTATTATGCTCCTTCGTTATTTTCCATTACAACACTTTTAGAATACTCTTTTGCTAAAGTGACAAAATCAACATATTTTAAAAACCGAACTACAACTTTTGGAACAAGATCTAAAGTGCTCAATTACCCCCACATAAAATCAACTAACACAAAACATTACTTCCCACCTATATTTACTCTCATTAATTTTATCCTTAATTTTGCAGTCAAATAAACAATAATATGTCTCCATTAGACTCTGCATTTAGAAGATTTCAATCCGATATAAAAAACATAGAATTACCCAAAAAATTCACTTATCCCTTTTACTATGAACCTCATCCTATTGCAATCCAAGCAGCTGAGGAATTGCAAAGAGAGTTGCATTCACATAATTTAATTAGCCCATTATTTGATAAAGCTAACTCGCAGTGTTTACCAACTGGTAAGATGTTTGGAGTTCTAATTGTAAAAAATCAATTAGGCGAGCTTGGTTACTTGGCTGGTTTTTCTGGTAAGTTAGGAACCCATACTGCTATAGATTGTTTTGTACCCCCTGTTTTTGACCTGTGGAATAAGGATGGTTTTTTTGTAAAAGAAGAAACTACCTTAAACAAAATAAACAAACAGATTGATGTTCTTGAACAGGATCGAGTTTACCAAGATGCAAAAGCGTTACTTTTATCACAAGTTGCTGAAGAAAAACAAGCTATTACAGCCAAAAAAGAAAACCTCAAATCCTTAAAAACACAGCGTAAAAAGATACGAGATCAACAAAGTGCAATTTTATCGGAAAGCGACTTTCAGTTGCTAAATGAAGATTTAATCAAACAAAGTCTAAGGGACAAACACGAATTAAAAGTACTAATGCTCTATTGGCAAGAGCAAATTGATCAGACCAAAGATATTATTCAAAATTTTGAACAGACTATTAATGCCTTAAAAGAAGAACGCAAACAAAAGTCAAATGCCCTTCAAACAAAGTTATTTCACCAATATCGATTTTTGAATAACAACGGACAAGAACAGGATTTACTGGATATATTCAAACAGACAGCTCTACAACAACCACCCGCTGCAGCTGGTGATTGTGCTGCGCCAAAACTTCTGCAGTATGCTTATCTAAAAGGGTATACTCCTATCTGTATGGCGGAGTTTTGGTGGGGAGATTCACCCAAGTCAGAGATACGCAAACACCAACACTTTTACCCTGCGTGTCGAGGCAAGTGCGAACCTATCTTAGGTCATATGTTACAAGGGTTAGAAGTTGATGATAACCCGCTTTTAATCAATCAATCTTTAAGCGAACCCATAGAAGTAGTATTCGAAGATGACTACTTTGCAATCGTCAATAAACCTAATGAATTTCTATCTGTTCCAGGCATTTATATCCAAGACTCTGTCTATGAACGCATGAAATTGAGATATCCCAATGCTACAGGACCACTAATCGTACATCGATTAGATATGGCTACATCGGGAATATTAATCATTGCAAAAGACAAGGATTCTCACAAAGCACTTCAAAGTCAATTCATCAAAAAAACGGTAGAAAAACGCTATGTAGCGCTACTCGATGGTACAATAGAAGGAGATCAAGGAATCATTGACTTACCTTTGAGAGTCGATTTAGACGATAGACCCAGACAAATGGTTTGCTATGAATACGGCAAAACTGCAAAGACAAAATGGGAAGTAATCGAACGAAAAGAAGGCAAAACCAAAGTGTACTTTTACCCTATTACAGGTCGTACACATCAGTTGAGAGTTCACGCCTCACACCCAGAAGGACTAAATACGCCAATTGTAGGAGATGACCTGTATGGTACCAAAGCAAATCGCCTGTATTTACATGCTGAAAGCATCACTTTCAGACATCCAAAGACTTATGAAGTGATTAGCTTTCAAGTAAAAGAAAAGTTCTAAACGAGAAGTTTTTGTTAACTTTACTAATCAAATAATATACTATGATGTCTGATAAACAGTCCCAATTACGCAAACACAAACGCATCGCTACTGGATTATTCTTCTTAATGGCAATTACCTACATCGCTATGGTTTACACCTTGAAAAACAGTCCTGCAGATTGGATGGGGTATGTGAAAGCGTTTTCTGAAGCGGCCATGGTAGGTGCATTAGCAGATTGGTTTGCAGTCACTGCACTCTTTCGACATCCTATGGGATTAAAAATTCCACATACTAATCTAATTGTCAATAGCAAAAACAAAATAGGAGATAATCTTGGAGACTTTGTAACAGATAATTTTTTAACTGCAGAAAATATTCGCCCTTATGTTGAAAAATTAGACATTGCCACCTTACTGGTAAATTGGCTTAGACAAGAACACAATCAAAAGATTGTTGAAAAGGAATGTAGGATTCTTGCCAAAAACATAGTCAATGACATAGATGATCAAAGTGTAGTAAACTTTTTCAGTAGCAAAGCACAACAAGGAATAGAGTCAATCCGAGTACAAAGTTTTATTGCTCAAGGCTTAATGTACGCCATTGAGAAAAAAGAACATCAACGATTATTAGATGTTATTTTGCCAAAAGCACAAATCTATGTAGAAGAACACAGAGAAGAAATCTACAATGCCATTATAGAGAAAAAACCGCTACTAAGTTTAGTTGGAGGTAAGGCAGTAACCAATCAGTTAGTCAACGGTATTCACACTTTCTTAGAAGACATAAACTCAAACCCCAATCACAAACTTCGCGGAGAAATAACAACTCGATTAGAAGTACTCGCAGCTGAAATAGACAGTCAAGAAAAATGGAAAATCAAGTTCCAAGAAATCCTTTCTCAATTCATTACTCCTGAAAGAATAGAATCTTATGTACAAGACTTTTGGTCTTCAACAAAAAGTTCAATAATAGAGCAATTAGAAACTGAAGGTTCAACCCTACAAAACTATATAAGCACGGCAATTCACAACATCGCAACTGACTTAGAACAGAACCAAGAGATGCAGTTAAAAATCAATAATTGGATCAAACACACGATTTACAAATTAGCACTTAAAAACACAAAAGAAGTAGGAGAGCTAATTCGAAACACGGTGGATCGCTGGGATGGTAGAGAATTAAGTGACAAACTGGAGTTAGAAGTAGGAAAAGATTTACAGTTTATCCGCATTAACGGTACACTGGTAGGAGGGCTTGTTGGTCTTGGGATTTACATTATTACGCATTTATTACTATAAGTAAATAAATCATCGTTAAAATTATACAAATCAAACATATTTTGACTGCTATAAAATGTCAAAAATAGAATCGTATTCACTAAATTTGGTAATATACCGGATCAAAAAAGAATCCGTTTAGAAGAACTCATACTGAAATCAGTAAGCAATTCTATATTCTCTATAATTAATTCAGAAT
>NZ_WSPP01000066.1:0-29352 GCF_009767705.1 Myroides sp. LoEW2-1
TGAATTCTTGATGATAACGTTGTTTTACTTTTTTCTCTTTTATTGACTTTTCCATCTCTTATTGGTATTTAAAACTGTACAGTTTTTTCAGGACGGGTCAGATGCCTAAAAGGTGGATTTAAAATGCGGGTAATAGGTGGTTTTATGGCCTTTTTTGTGTGATAAAGGTGTCGTTTGCTTGAAGTTTAATGGTTGTGAAGAGGAGTGATACTCAAAGGGGGGACTTTGGGTAAGAGTTATAAACCTAAAAAGGGACTATCTCATTGTTTTTTGAGATAGTCCCTTTTTATTGACGTATAGTTCAGTAGGTTTACTTTAATTTTCTTGTTTCATAGAGATCCAGTCTTCTGTCTTTCTTGATTTGCACACTACCGTGTTCGTGTAATTCTTTTAGTAAATCAACGTCAACGTCAACAATCAATGTCATTTCAGTATTTGGAGTAGCCTCTGCTTTAACCCCATTAGTAGGGAAAGCGAAATCAGAAGGCGTAAACACAGCAGCTTGAGCAAACTGTATATCCATGTTGTTTACTTTAGGCAAGTTACCAACACATCCTGCAATAGCAACATAGCACTCATTCTCAATGGCTCTTGCAGCAGCACAACTGCGAACGCGTGAGTATCCATTTTGGGTATCGGTCAAGAATGGAACAAATAAGATATCCATACCTTGATCAGACATCAATCGCGATAATTCAGGGAACTCTACGTCATAACAAATCATAACGCCAATTTTTCCACAGTCGGTGTCGAAAGTCTGTATTTTCGAACCTCCTTGCATACCCCAATAGTGTACTTCGTTTGGCGTAATATGTATTTTTTGATACATTTCGTAGGATCCATCTCGCTTACATAAGAACCCTACGTTGTAAAGTGTTCCATCTACTAAGTGAGGCATACTACCCGTGATAATATTTATGTTGTAGGATATTGCAAATTCTTGAAACTTCTTGCGAATAGGCACAGTGTATCGGGCTAATTCTCGAATAGCCTCTGCTTCTGATAAGTGGTTGTAATCGGCCATTAGTGGAGCAGTAAATAGCTCAGGGAATAGCGCAAAGTCACTTTCGTAGTCAGATACTGCATTAATAAAGAATTCTGCTTGATCAAAAAATTCATCTAAGTCGTTTAGGGGACGCATTTGCCATTGAATTAATCCAAGTCGAATAACACTTTTTTTGGTGTTAATTAACTGAACATCTTTTTCATAGTAAATATTGTTCCATTCAAGTAGGACAGCGTATTCTTTAGAGCTAACATCACCTTCAAGATAGTTGCGCATTAACCTTACCATGTGGAAGTCGTTAGCCAATTGGAAAGACATCACAGGGTCGTGAATTTCTTTGGTTTTTACTTTCTCAAGATACTGCTTTGGAGTCATTTCTTCAGCGTATTTTGAATAGTTGGGAATACGACCAGCAAATACAATAGATTTTAAATTCAGCTGTTCACATAATTCTTTACGGGCGTCGTATAAACGTCTTCCCAAACGCAAACCTCTATATTTAGGGTGAATAAACACATCGATACCATAAAGTACATTTCCTTTAGGGTTGTGCGTATTGAAGGTAGAATATCCCGTAATTTGATCATAAGTGTGCGCAGACATCGCCTGCTTTTCATCAATAATTAAAGATAAAGCAGAACCTACCACGACATCATCTACTAAAATTACCAATTGACCTTCAGGAAAGACATTTAGCAAGTCAGCAATCTCCCCTTTATCCCAGTAAGGATCTTCCAATCCTTTGTAGGATTCCATCATCGAACGCTTCAATTCTATATAATCGTCAATCTGTAAATTTCTTAGTTCAACTTTATTAATTTGGTTTTCCATGATTTTTTGTTGCAATTTACAAAGATTTAAGGATAGGAAAAGGATAAATAATGTGAAAATTATACAAAATTTATAAAAAATGGTCTATTTTTTGCTTGTAATTACATAGCGAGAAACCAATATATTTAACCATGCTCGCAGATTTAAAACCAAAAAACTATGAGTTCATTAAAAAATCGAGTTCAATTAATTGGACGTATTGGGCAAGACCCAGAAATTAAGCGTTTTGAAAAAGATAGTATTAGGGCAACTTTTTCGATTGCTATTAATGAGGTGTATTACAATGAGAAGAACGAGAGGGTGGAGTCTACTCAATGGCACAATGTTGTAGCGTGGGGAAAAGTAGCTGAGATAGTTGAAAAATTTGCTTCAAAGGGTAGGGAAGTGGCTATTGAAGGCAAATTAGTTAATCGCACTTACACCGACAGTGAAGGCAATAAGAAATACATTACAGAAGTGGTAGTAGGAGAAATTTTACTCTTGGGTAGCAAGTAATTAGAGATTTGAAAGATAATTGATTTATTATAAAAACAATGATAAACTCTATCAACGGAGTTTACATTGTTTTTTTTTGTCAGATGTTTTTCGCACATCGATTGATTAGGATATATTGGAGTTTAGTCTCTGTGAAAAAGAATATAATCAATAGGCCTCATGGATACCGTATTGTTAGACGTTTAAAAAATAGTAACTTGCAGATTATTAAAAAGTAATTGACGTGGTTTCTATTTTAGTCATTGAAGATGATATTCGCGTAGCAGAGTTATTGCAACGCAGTCTGGAAGAACAACAGTATAAGGTTGATGTAGCCTATGATGGTTATATGGGGCGAAAATTGGCTTTACAGAGGGAGTACAGCTTGATTATCACAGACGTTATATTGCCCAAAATCAATGGCATTGATTTGTGTAAAGAACTAAAAAGAGAAATACCACAGGTTCCGATTATTATGCTTACGGCACTCGGTACGACTGATGATAAAGTCGAAGGATTTGATGCTGGTGCAGATGATTATTTAGTCAAGCCTTTTGAAATTAGAGAATTGTATGTTCGCATTCGAGCGCTTATTAAGCGCTTTGAAAATAACAATCCCACAAAATCGAATATTTTGCGTTATGCAGATATGGAGCTTGATTTGAATGAAAAGAAGTTTAAACGATCTGGTCAAGAAATTCACTTAACTCCCAAGGAGTTTAACCTTCTTCAATATATGATGGAGAATCCTGAACGCGTATTGTCCCGCAGCGAGATATCCGAGAAGGTTTGGGACACGCATTTCGATACAGGAACTAATTTTATCGATGTGTATATTAACTACTTGAGAAAAAAAGTAGAGATAGATACAGCAAATAAACTAATACATACTAAATCGGGTATGGGCTTTATTTTGAAACAGAATGAAAATTAAAACGAGGCTTACATTACTTTTTACTGTTTTAGTAGCGTCAATACTGCTTGTGTTCGCAGGGGTTATCTATTGGTCTTCTTCTCAGAATAGAGAAATTGAATTTTATGAAGAGCTCGAGAAAGAGGCAATTACAAAAGCTAAACTTTTTTTAGAGGCTAAAGTTAAGACTAACACCTTACACCGTATTTATTTGAATAATAGTCAGATTATCAACGAAGTTGAGGTGGCTATTTACAACAGTTCTTTTGAGTTGTTGTATCACGACGATGTCGAAATTGACCGTGTTAAAGAAACGGACGAAATGCTGACCTCTATTTTAAAGTTGAATCAATTGCACTTTATGCAAGATGATTGGCAGGTTATCGGCATGCTTTATAAGTACGATGGAAAAGATTATATCATTACTGCTACTGCCTTTGATGAATATGGATATACTAAGTTGCAAAACTTGTTTTATACCATCATTGTATTGACTATTGTCTCCTTACTCGTTATCGCTTCTTTGGGTACCTTTTTTGCGAGTAGAGCACTAATGCCAATAAAGAAGATGATCAGTGAGGTAAATAAGATAACAGCTACTAACTTGGACTTGAGGCTGAGCAATGAACAAAATAAAGATGAATTAGCTGCCTTGGCTAATACCTTTAATGAAATGCTGAATAGACTTGAAAGTTCCTTTGATAGTCAAAAGCAATTTGTTTCGAATATTTCTCATGAGTTGCGCACCCCTTTGGCTGCTATAATTGCTGAGTTAGACTTGGCATTGAATAAAGAGAATGAAAAAGAAGCGTATGTACAGACAATTCAAAATGCTTTAGCCGATGCCAAAAAGTTGGTAAAGTTATCTAATAGTTTATTGGACTTTGCTAAGGCGAGTTATGATCCTACTGAGATTGTCTTTAAGGAAGTTAGAATTGATGAAATTATTTTGGATGCTTGTCAAAAATTGCAGAAGTCAAATAGTACTTATAAGTTTAATTTCCTTATCGATGAATCTGTAGAGGAGGAGGAAATGATGATTGCTTCTGTAAATCCATATTTAATGGAGGTGGCGTTGATGAACCTTTTGGAGAATGCTTGTAAGTATTCTGATAATCATCACGGAACAGTGAGTTTGTTTAATATCAGAGGTCGTTTAGTGATTAAGATAGCTGATAAGGGGATTGGGATGAGCGCAGAAGATATAGAGAAGATTTTTAAACCTTTCTATAGAGGAGATAACGGCAAGTATTTGGAGGGAAATGGCATTGGACTTTCACTGACTAAGAAAGTGGTGGACTTGCACAAAGGAACTATTGCTGTTACTTCACAAGTAAATAAAGGAACCGAATTTGTAATCACTTTATAATTCAGTGGGCGTGTATTATTCGCTATTTAAAACGCATATCTTATTGTTATTTACTCCTTGAGTAGGCAAAAAACTGATTGGTTCAAACGGCTTTGTTTGAACGAGGGGCTCCTTCGAAATTTAGTCTAAAGATTACTAAGGGCACAAAGCGCATTTGTTGTTTTTTTGTGCCTTGACTCTTTTCTGTGAGAGTATTCTCCCTTGTGTTTTTTATCACTTTAAATAACGTAGAGGGTGATGATAGCACTTTTAAAATAGCAGTTTTTTATTTCGTTAAATTCAACTGCTGTAGTTGATCGTTGACTTATCTTGTCAATTGATTAGAATTTTACCTCCTCTGTTTTGGTAAACCAAAATACGCGATAGACATATAAATGAGAATAAAGTATACGAGAATAGGCCTGATTTAGTAATACAAGCATATAATAGTTTTGGTTGTACAGCTAATGAAGGGACTATGGAGTAGAATTGCTTTGCCGTATTTTGCTAATACAGATTTTGGGTTTATCCCTTTCGTTAATCTGGTGTATTGTCAACTTGTATATTGTCGAATGTGACTTAGACGATCAATTTTTCTGTTTTTCTAATAGAATTCTAATATTTTTCTAAAACCTTTCTAATAGCCTTCTCTAAAGGCTTCCTTTACTTTTGCCACATCAAAAAATAAGATATGGACACAGAATCCTTTATAGTTATTCATTGTTAAACCATCCTGCTTAGTTGCTCATAATACATGTGATTGCTCAGTAGGAGCAAAAAGTAAAAGTTATGGCAATTTCAGTATTTATTTTAAGATTATTACTTGCTTTCGCATTAGGTGCTTTGATCGGTGTAGAAAGACAAGTAAGACAGAAAAGCGCAGGATTGCGAACAAATACCTTAGTATGTATAGGTGCGGCTGGTTTTGTATTGATGTCTTATCAGATTGGGGGTACAGCTGTAGGGAGAGTAGCTTCTTATGTTGTTAGTGGAATAGGTTTTTTAGGAGCAGGTGTGATCATGAAAGACGGATTTAGCATTCGCGGTTTGAATACAGCAGCTACTATTTGGTGTTCTGCTTCTGTTGGTTCTATGTGTGGAGTAGGACTGTGGAAAGAAGCAATCGTCATGACGGTATTGATTGTGGGAGCCCACTTGTTATTGCGTCCTTTAGGATCAGTTATTAATAAGCTTTCTTTTGAGTCAGAAAGCGATTCGTCAGAAGTACACTACGAGATAATTGTGGGTTGTAAGGAAGAAGTAGAGAATGCTATACGCGTAATGGTCTTACAACAGCTAAAATCTCAAAAGGATTTGCAAATGCGCTCATTGAAAAGTTCAGATAATGGCAATCCAGCTTTCTCGTATTTAAAATTTGAGATTTACTGTATTGGAAGGAAAGATGAGGTATTAGAGCAAATTACGAAGAAAGTTTCCTTAGAGTTTGGAGTGTCTGAAGTTTCTTGGGAACTAACAACTTATTAACCGATTAAAAACAGAAATGCGATGAAAAAGACGACCCATGTACCAAGTAATCTGACCAAGTTGGCTAAAGATTTTCAAAGTATAGATCAAATGATGACAATGCTTCCCGTTTTGAAGAAAATGCCCATTATAGATATTAGTGAAGTGTTGTCTTTAATGGAGAATAAAGATCTATTTACTGTTTTATGTGAATTTCCCATTTCAGAGCAAGGAGAGATTTTTGCAGAATTTCCCTTAGTAAAACAACTTTCCTTTTTTCAACAAATAAGTAAAAAACGCTTTTCAAAAATATTCGAAGAAATGCCTTCTGATGCAAGAGCAGATTTGTTTCAAATCTTAACGCAACAAGAGCAGATTGACTTATTGCCTTTTTTAAACAAGCACATCAGAGAGAATGTTTTGGCTTTGAGTTCTTATCCAGCAGATACTGCAGGTGGGATAATGATCACTGATTTTGCTACTGTTTCGAGAGATATGTCTTGTTTTGAGGCCATACAAAAGGTGAGACAAGATGCCCCTTCCAAAAAGACTATTTACTATGTGTACGTCGTAGGAGAGGATCAGACTCTTGTAGGCTTTATTACTTTAAAAGATTTGATCATTGCTGAGCCAGATGTATTGGTCAATGATGAACTCCACACAGAGTTTGTCTTTGGTTATGTAGATGAATCAAGCGAATCAGTGGCGGCTAAGATTGATAAGTATGAGTTAGTTGCACTGCCTATTCTCAATAGTAAGAATCAACTTGTTGGAATAGTAACCCACGATGAGGCTATTGATGTAATACAAGCAGAACATACAGAAGATATGGAGCGCTTTATGGGAATTATCAGCAATAATGAAGAATTAGATTACAATCAGACAAGCATATTTGATCATTTTAAAAAGAGAGTATTCTGGTTGGTTACTTTGGCTATTGTAGGTATTATTTCTGGATTGATAATTCACAGTTATGAAGGAGCCTTAGCGCAGATGATGATTTTAGCCTTGTATATGCCTATGGTAGCTGATACAGGTGGGAATGCCGGAAGTCAATCTGCAACTGTGATCATTAGAGCTTTAGCATTAGGACAAGTTAATATGAAATCGTGGTTTGCTATCTTGTGGAAAGAAACGCGAATTGCATTAATGCTGTCTATTTGCTTAGGAGTATTGGCTTTTGCAAAGGTAGTTTTCTTGAGTTGGGAGACTGATATTCCAGCGGCATATTCGCTGGTAGCAATAGGTGGAGTTATTGCTTTAGCTCTTTCGTTACAAGTTATTTCTTCTACAATTATAGGGGCTGCACTGCCTTTGATAGTCAAGAAAGTAGGAGGTGATCCTGCTGTGGTAGCTAGTCCAGCTATAACGACAATTGTTGATATTTCAGGTTTGTTAATTTACTTCAGTATAGCAGCTACCTTTTTTAATCTAAAGTAGCACAGTTATTGTTATATAAAATATTAAGTATTTGAATTGAGAAAAAAGGATGAAAAAAATACGATTTAGAAGTGATTTGAGCCCAGAAGGGTAGAATAAATCTTTTTTTGTAGGAATTAAGAGTAATAAGTTTATATTAATTAACATAATAAGGCGTAAATTTATTGTTAATAATTAGGTTTTAAAATATAGTAAAAATTAAAATATTAAACATAATGGCTAAAAAAGTACAAATAGCAGGTGTTTTAGGCTTGAGCCTCTTATTGAGTTTTTGTTCAGATAAGAATGAGCAAAACGGTGAAACAGCCCAATATTTGGTGGAGAATAAGGTAATTTCTTTGACCGAAAACTCAAACTTGAAAAGTAGAATTAAAACAACTTCAGTAAGTGAGGAGGATTTTACTTTTGATTTAGTTACAGCAGGAATTGTCAAAGCAATTCCTAACCATTATGCAGAGATAGCTTCTCCGTTTTCTGGTAGAATAATTAAGTCTTTCGTGAAATTAGGACAGAAAGTAGCTGTAAACACTCCTTTGTTTGAGGTTACTTCTCCAGATTATTTCGATGCACAAAAAGATTACTTTGACTCTAAGCAAGAGTATAAGCAAGCTTCTTTAAATCTGAGAAGACAGGCTGACTTACTTGAGAATGGCGTAGGTGTTCGTCAAGAGTATGAAGAAGCAGAAACAGAAAATTCGATTGCCAAAGCTGCTTTTGACAATGCAACAGCAGCAATCAAGATTTACAATGTAGAGCCGACGAGTTTAGTTTTAGGCCAGCCTCTTATTGTTCGTTCTCCAATTGCTGGAGAGGTATTGGAGAATAATGTAGTTATCGGTCAATATATCAATGATGATTCAGAACCAGTAGTTAAAATTGCTTCTCTGAATAAGATTTGGATTGTTGGGAAGATTAAAGAGAAAGACATTAATCACTTAAACAAGCTAAATAAAGTTCAGGTAGAATTGTCTGCTTATCTAGATCAACCAATTGTAGGAACGATTTACCATATCAATGAGATTGTAGATGAGGAGACAAGAAGTATTGACGTACTTATTGAGGTGGAGAATGACAAGCGTATTCTAAAACCTGGAATGTATGTCAATGTGCGTTTTATTGATCAACCAGAAAAAGTAATCTTAGTTCCTTCTCGTTCAATTTTACAAGGTGAAGATGATTCTTTTGTTTTTGTGGCAGTATCAGAGCATAGCTATGTCCGCAAGAATGTGAAAATTGGCGGAGTATCAGGAGATAAAACAGTGATTTTATCAGGATTAGACAAAGGAGATAAAGTTGTAAGTGAAGGGGGAATTTACTTGCCACAACTTTAATAACTACAAAAGACACAGACAATGAAAAAAAACATAATAGACTTAGCTATTCACAAAAGATGGCTTGTTTCAGCTCTATTTGCACTGTTATGTATATTTGGATATTACTCTTGGAAACAGTTATCTATAGAAGCATATCCAGATATTGCAGATACGACATCGCAAGTAGTGACGCAAGTACCAGGATTGGCTGCAGAAGAAATAGAATTGCAAATTACTATTCCTGTAGAACGAGCATTGAATGGAATGCCAGGAATGCACGTAATGCGTAGTAACAGTACATTTGGATTGTCAATGATCACTTTAGTTTTTGAAGATGGGATTGATGATTATTTTGCAAGACAGCGTATACAAGAGCGCTTAAATGGACTTGACCTACCTTATGATGCAGTACCAGAGTTAGATCCTCTTACATCTCCTATTGGAGAGGTGTATCGCTATATTATTGAAGGTGATGGTTATAGCTTAAGAGAATTGACGGATTTGCAAAACTTCGTGATTATTCCCAAGTTGAATCAAGTACCTGGTGTAGCAGAAGTAACAAACTTTGGGGGTATTACAACTCAGTTTCAAATTGAATTAGACCCGCGCAAATTAGAGCAATATGATTTATCGTTAAGTGATGTCACTGAGACAATCGAGGAGAATAATGTCAATGCTGGAGGAAGTGTTTTAACAAGAGGAGATCTTGGCTATGTTGTCAGAGGAATCGGTTTGATTAAGGACCTTGAAGACTTAGGGAAGATAGTTGTAAAGGCAGAGAACGGTATTCCTGTATTCTTGAATGATTTAGGACAATTAAAATATGGTAATGTAGAGCGAAAAGGAGTCTTAGGGTATAGTGATCGCGAAAGAAATTACTCTGATAGTATTGAGGGGATTGTCCTGTTGTTGAAACACGAAAACCCATCAGTAGTTTTAGAAAAGATTCACCAATATGTTGATGAATTGAATAATGGACTATTGCCAGAAGGTGTTAAGATACATACATTTTTAGATAGAACTGATTTAGTTGATACTACTCTTAGCACTGTTTCAACGACTTTGATAGAGGGGATAAGTTTAGTAGTAATCGTTTTAATTGTATTTTTAGGTAGTTGGAGAGGTGCGTTATTAGTAGCGATTACAATTCCGGTGTCTTTGCTTTTCGCATTTATCATGATGCGCTTTACAGATATACCAGCAAACTTATTATCGCTTGGTGCAATTGACTTTGGTATTATAGTCGACGGTGCAATTGTAATGATGGAATCTATTCTGAAGAAGAGGGAGGACAATCCAGATGAAGAGCTGAAGGAAAAATCTATTGCGCAAAGAGCAAAAGAGGTTGCAAAGCCTGTATTCTTTGCTACAATTATCATTATTACAGCTTATTTACCGCTATTTGCCTTTGAGCGTGTGGAGAAAAAGCTTTTTACACCTATGGCATTTACAGTAGGGTATGCTTTAGCCGGAGCTTTATTGGTAGCTTTAATCTTAATACCAGGTTTGGCGTATGCTGTTTACCGTAAGCCGAGAAAAATCTACCACAACAAGTGGTTAGAAAAGCTAACGGGAATGTACCACAATCGCATCATTAAGATTGTGAATAAACCAAAGCAAGTTTTTGCTCCAATATTAGTGGTATTGGCGATTACAATTGGATTGACTATAAAGGTAGGTAAAGACTTCTTACCTCCGTTAGATGAAGGTTCTATATGGCTTCAGGTAACATTACCTCCAGGGATTTCACTGGAAAAATCAAAAGAGTTGAGTGATACGTTACGCGCACGTACGATGAAGTATGATGAAGTAACTTATGTCATGGTGCAGGCAGGTCGTAACGACGATGGAACAGATCCATTTACACCTTCACACTTCGAGTGTTCTGTGGGGATTAAACCTTACAAAGAATGGCCAAGAGGAAAGACTAAGGATGATTTAATTGAAGAATTATCAGCCGAGTATGAGAGTTTGCCTGGATTTACAGTAGGTTTTGCTCAGCCGATGATCGATGGTGTTATGGATAAAATATCAGGGGCTCACTCTGAATTGGTTGTAAAGGTTTTTGGAGAAGATTTCCACGAGACGCGCCGTATTGCAAATGAAGTTTTAGGAACATTGAGAACGGTAGATGGTGCAGTAGATTTAGCTATTGACCAAGAACCACCACTTCCACAGTTGCAGATTCACGCTAACAGAGATAAGATTGCACAGTATGGATTGAATGTATCTGACGTTGCAGAACTTATCGAAGTAGCTATTGGTGGAAAGGCTATCTCGCAAATATTTATTGGGAACAAGGTATATGATATCAGTGCGCGATATACAGAAGAAAGTAGAAATACACCTGAGAAGATTGCAAACTTAATGTTGACTTCAAGTACTGGTGCAAAGATTCCATTATCTCAAGTAGCAGAAGTGAAAACAAGTACAGGAGAAAGTACTATTACCCGTGAAATGAATAGACGTCACTTAACTGTGAAACTGAATGTCCGCAATAGAGATTTAGGATCCCTATTGAAGGAGGCACAGCAAAAGATAGAGGAGAATATCACTTATGATCACGAGAAGTTCCACATAGAATGGGGTGGGCAATTTGAAAATCAAAATCGTGCATATAGTCGTTTAGCTGTAATTGTTCCATTGACCTTGTGTTTGATGTTTGTCTTGTTGTATGGTGCTTTTGGACAGTTTAGACAGGCAGGATTATTAATGGTTGTTGTTCCACTGGCTCTTTTTGGAGGAATGCTTGCCTTGAATATACGAGGAATGTCTTTGAACGTTTCTTCAGCAGTTGGGTTTATTGCCTTGTTTGGTGTAGCAATTCAAAATGGGGTAATTATGATTTCTCACATCAATGACTTGAGAAGAAAGGGATTTGCTTTGTTAGATGCTGTATTGACAGGAGCAGAACAAAGGTTTAGACCAGTCTTAATGACTGCGACCGTTGCTATTTTGGGATTATTTCCAGCGTCTATGGCTACGGGAATCGGATCTGATGTGCAAAGACCATTGGCAACAGTAATTGTTTATGGATTGCTATTTGCGACTATATTAACGCTATTTGTGTTACCTGCGCTTTATTATTTAGTGGAACGCAAATGGGGGAAAGATAGTGATTTTGTAAAAAGTGAAGTAGAAGAAGAAAATTAGTCAGAAAATGAATAATTTAAAAAAATACATAGGAATAGGTTTAGTTATTCTTTGTAGTGGAAGTACACTGTATGCTCAGAACGGGCATACAGAGAACTCTGGAAACAAGAATGCGATTACTTATAAAGAGTTCTTGAGTAGAATGATAAGTAATAACCTAAGTTATACAGCAGAGCGATTCAATATTGATATTGCTGAGGCTGAGGTTCAAGCAGCAAAGGCTTTTCCCGATCCAGAGTTAAGTTTTGGATGGGCTGACAATCAGCAAAAGCGCATGCAAATGGGGTATGGCTTTGAGGCAGAGTTGTCTTGGGATTTGGAGCTCGGAGGTAAGCGAAAAGCGAGAAAGAATTTGGCACGCGATCAAAAAGTCTTGGCAGAATTAGAATTACAAGAGTTCTTTCATACGCTGAGAGCTGAATCTACGGTTACATTTCTTGAAGGCATGCAAAATAAGATGTTATTCGACATTCAACGAGATTCTTATTTGTCTATGCAACAAGTAGCTCAGTCAGATAGTATTCGTTATAGCTTGGGACAAATAAGCAAAGTAGATGCTATTCAAAGTAAATTAGAAGCCAAGTCAATGTGGAATGATTTACAAGATGCAGATGATACTTGGGAGAATAGCTTAGTGGAAATTAGAAATATTATCAGTGTCAATAGACATGATACAATTTACGTTCCTGAGGGGAGTTTTGATAAGTTTGCTCGATTATTTGACTTAGATGATTTAATCGTAACGGCTCAAAATAACCGTGCAGATTATTTGGTTGCAAGACAGAATAAGGTTGTAGCAGGTCGTCAAGTTGCCTTAGCAAGAGCTGAAAGAGCGATTGATTTGGGACTAAGTGTAGGAGTTGAAAACAATTCATTCGTAAAAAATGCTGTTGCTCCAACACCTGGTAATACTGTTGTAAAAGCGGGAATCTCTGTTCCTTTGAAGTTTTCAAATCGAAAAGAATCGGGGTTAAAGACTGCATTGTATGAAGAAAAACAAGCAGATCTGGAATACTTATCTATTGAGTTAGAGCTTGAAAAAGAGATTACACAGGCATATCGCAATTACTTGACAAAACAAAAACAGATTTACCGCTTTGAGAATGGGATGTTGCAAGAAGCTAAAGAAGTATTTGAGGGGATCAAGTATAGTTATCAGCGTGGTGCAAGTAGCTTATTAGAAGTATTAGACGCACAGCGTACCTATAATGAGATACAACAAGCTTATGCAGAAACGCTATTTGAGTACGCTTCAGCTTTAGTAGAGTTGGAGAAAGCAGTAGGTATTTGGGATATTGACTTTTAAGATGTGTATTATGAAAAAAATTATATTAGGATTATTCTTGTTTTCTGTTTCGTTGATATCAGCGCAAGATATCAATGAAGACCTTAAAGGAAGAACTACATTTGCTGTTAAGGCGGGATGGTTACAATCAACGCTGAAAGGCGATGACGTTGACTATTTAGCTGTAGATGGTAAAGTAGATGCCCGCAATAGCTTTTTTGCTGGTGTAAGTGTGGATAATAGTATTGGCAAACACTTTGGGTTAAAGCACGAGTTATTTTATCAAAATTACGGAGGTGAGTTTAAAAGAGAACTTGAAGATCACATATTTGATGCTACGTTAGAAATGCATAGTTTGCGCTTGAACCCGATTAGTGCAGTATTTCAAGTTAAGGGATTGCAACTCTATGCAGGACCCTATGTGAATATGCTGTTGTATTCTTCTATTTCGGCAATAGATGAAAATGGAAAGAAGTACAAAGATCACGGCATATTTGGTAGTACAGAAGATGATCAAGAAGACAGTAAGTACTTGCAGAAGATGGATTATGGTATTGTTGCAGGATTGGAATACCAGTTTAAGTTTGGCTTGATTATCGGAGCACAGTTTACTCGTGGGTTTGCCTCAATATTTGATAATTCAAATACTTTTGGAGTAGAAGAAAATGAAGGAGCAAATGACTTTAAAATATATAATCAGAACTTTAACGTCTTTGTAGGTTATCGCTTTTAAGATGATTAGATTGTTGTAAAAGAGAAGCTAATGTGTTTTAGCTTCACTAAGATGTACAAAAAGCCTCATAATTATGAGGCTTTTTCTTTTACTATAAGAGTATGTTTTTTACTTCAGATAACTTCTTTATTACTTTGAAGTTTTCGTGTACTATTGGGTGATCTATATGCTCGTGGAGCCATGTTGTATGAAAAGGTACATGTACAGCATGTCCCCCTAATTCAAGAACTGGCAATACGTCTGAACGCAGCGAGTTACCTATCATAATAAATTCATCTGCATTTATATCAAGTCGTTTCAACAGTTTTTGATAGTCTATTTCTTCCTTGTCTGTCATTACTTCAATGTGGTGGAAATAAGGACCTAAACCAGATTTGTGTAATTTTCGGTGTTGGTCTTTTAAATCTCCTTTCGTAGCGACAACAAGTTTGTATTTGGATTGTAAATCTTGTAGAACATCTTCAACATCATCTATTAGTTCAACAGGTTTAGTCAATAACTTTTTACCTATTTTGACGATTTTGTCAATAACTTTGACATTTACAGTTCCTTTCGATATGATATTTGCAGCCTCTACCATGGATAGTGTAAATCCCTTGATACCATATCCATAAAGAGGTAAGTTATCGATTTGCATTTTGAAGAGGATTTGAGAAATACTTTGATGTGTGAGATAATCTTCTAACAAAACACAGAACTCTTGTTCGGCTTCGTTGAAAAAAGGCTCATTTACCCATAGTGTATCATCTGCGTCAAAAGCTACTACTTTGATGTTTTTCATATATAATTGTATTGTTTGACATACAAATATACTGTGAAATAAAATCTTATTGTTTCAAAATATAAGCAAAGATTAAAGGTGCTACAATAGTTGCATCAGACTCAATCATAAAGCTTGGTGTGTCAACATCGAGTTTGCCCCAAGTGATTTTTTCATTTGGAATACAGCCAGAATACGATCCAAAAGAAGTTGTAGAATCCGTAATTTGACTATAGTATCTCCATTTTAGTATGTTTTCTTTTTCTAAGTCTTGCTCTAACATAGGAGCTACACACATTGCAAAATCTCCGGCAATTCCTCCTCCGATTTGGAAGAACCCCACTCCTTGTCCAACAGCATTGTGCTCGTACCAGTTTGCTAACCAAACCATGTATTCTAATCCACTTTTGACAGTTGATGCTTTTAGCTCTTGTTTGATTACATAAGAAGCAAATATATTCCCCATAGTTGAGTCTTCCCAACCTGGTACTACAATAGGTAAGTTGCGTTCAGCAGCAGCTAACATCCACGAGTTTTTCGGGTCTATTTCGTATTCGTCCTCTAATACTCCACTAAGCAATAACTTATACATATATTCATGAGGGAAATAACGTTCGCCAGCTTGCTCTGCATCTTTCCAAATTTTCTCGATGTGACTTTGTATTTTTCTGAAGGCTTCTTCTTCTGGGATACAGGTATCGGTTACGCGATTGTATTTGTTTTCAAGTAACTCAAGTTCTTGTTGAGGTGTTAAATCGCGGTAGTTTGGTATTCTCTTGTAGTGAGAGTGTGCGACTAAGTTCATAATGTCTTCCTCTAAGTTGGCACCAGTACAGCTAATGATGTCCACCTTTCCTTGTCTAATCATCTCTGCTAACGAAATTCCTAATTCTGCTGTACTCATTGCACCTGCAAGAGAGATAAGCATTTTTCCTCCTTTTTCTAAGTGTGTTTCATAGCCTTTAGCTGAGTCTACTAAAGTTGCTGCGTTGAAGTGAAGGAAATTTTCTTCTAAGAATTGTGAGATCGGTCCTCTTTTCATTGTCATAATTTTGTTTTACTGCGTATTTCTAAACTGTTGTTATATTCTAAATATCAATAGCAATTACACCTGTTTTGTCTTGCAAATGAGGTGTTTGTGTTGATTTTAGATATGCGTCAGCGAAACTAATTAGAACATTAAGGATAATACTTATCCTATGATAAATATTAATCTATTTTTCTTTTCTTATCCTACTTAAGCTTACTTGAGTAATTCCTAAATAAGAAGCAATGTGTTTTAAAGGGACACGTTGAAATAGGGTGGGTTGATTGCTTAGAAGTGCCTCATAGCGTTCTTTGGCAGGTAACAAATCTCTTGTAATGATGCGTCTTTCAACTTTAAGCAATTCTTTTTCTGCTAATTTTCTTCCGAGATTGGCAATGTGTATATCCGAAAGGTAGAAAGTGTTGAGCTTGTCAAAGTTGATTTCATAAAGCTCACAATCAACTAATAGCTCTATGTTTTCATAGCTCTTTTTATTCTCTACGTAATTTTGCATGGATAAAATGGTAGCACCTTCTTCTCCAAACCAAAATGTGATTTCTCCCTGATCGTGGTAGGAGAAAGCTCTTACGACTCCTTTTTTGATAAAGTAAAGTTTGTTTTCAAACTTATCCGCCTGCAGTAGAATGTGTCCTTTTGGAAATGACTTTTCTATTGCAATATCTTGAATAGTTTGTTTTGATTCCTTTGGAAGTTCATAGATATTGTCAAGTATTTGTTCTAAAGTCATTTTTTGTCAAATTTAAGGGAGTAAATCTATTATCGCTGTAAAGATAAGCTATTTAAAAAAAAGTAGTAGAAGTGCAAAGATGTAGTTTTTTGTAGGTATTTCAGTTTAGAAAGAAAAGCATTTAAGAGAGGTGTTTGCTAATATCTTCGTTTTCATTTTCATTGCTAAGAGAACCAGAATAGCTATTTCAAGCTTTTTTTTATTGTTAAACTTGATTCGTTATTGTGATATAGATTATATTAATGTTAATATTTATGTTTTTGGGCTTAAGTCTTTTTTTTCAAGGTCTTACTTTAATAGATTTGTAAAACTTAATATATAGAAGAAAGCAAATAAACACTTTAAGAATGAATTTTAAATCAACCATTTACGCAGCAGTAGGATGTCTTTTTTCTGTTGCAGCATTAGCAAATGAGACTTTGCCAAAACCAAAGTTAGTAGTAGGATTAGTTGTAGATCAAATGAGATGGGACTATTTGTATCGCTACTATGACCGTTATTCAGATAATGGTTTTAAGCGTTTGCTTAATGAAGGTTTCTCAAGTGAGAATACTTATATAGATTATGTACCTACTTATACTGCAATCGGGCACAGTACTGTTTATACAGGAAGTGTACCAGCTATTCACGGAATTGCGGGTAATGACTTCATTATTCAAGCAACAGGAGAGAGCATGTATTGTACACAAGATGACTCTGTCGTAGGAGTTGGAGGAGGAGAAGGTAAGATTGGGAAACAATCACCTAAGAACCTACTTGTCTCTACAGTGACTGACCAATTAAAATTGGCGACTAATTTTCAATCTAAAGTAATTGGAATTGCAATTAAAGACAGAGGGGGTATTTTACCTGCTGGACACTTTGCAAATGCTGCTTACTGGTTAGACGGTACAACAGGAGATTGGATAACGAGTACTTTTTATATGAATGATTTGCCTAAGTGGGTAAAGTCTTTTAACAAACAAAAGTTGGCTGATAAGTACTTTAAACAGGGGTGGAAGACCTTATATCCAATTGATAGTTATGTTTTGAGTATTTCAGATGACAATGAGTATGAACAGCCTTTTAAAGGAGAAGATAAGCCTGTTTTTCCACGTAATTTAGTAAAACTTAAAAAGGATAATGGCTATGATTTAATCAAATCAACTCCATTTGGAAATAGTTTGACACTTGATTTTGCAAAGGCTGCAATTGAAAGTGAAGAACTTGGGAACAACAGTAAAGGAGTAACGGATTTCTTAGCTGTAAGTTTATCGTCAACAGATTATATTGGACATCAATTTGCAATCAACTCTATTGAGATTGAGGATACATATTTGAGATTAGATGCTGATTTAGCTGAATTTTTTGAGTATTTAGATAAGAAGGTTGGGAAAGGGAATTACACTTTGTTCTTGACAGCAGACCATGGAGCTGCACACAACCCTAAGTTTTTTGCAGATCAAAAAGGTAATGCAGGTTATTTCAATACTGGTGAAGCTCGAAAAATTTTGAATGAAAAGTTAGCTAAGAAATTTGAGCAAGAAGATATCATCAAAAGCTTGACGAATTACCAAGTTCACTTAAACAATAAACTGATTGAAGATAAAGACTTAGAAGAAGATGATATTCGCGAGTTTATTGTAAGAGAGATGAAGAAGCTTGAAGGAATTGCATTCGTAACAGATATGGATAAAGCTGCTCAAGCGAGTATTCCTCAAAAAATTAGAGAGCGTATTGTGAATGGTTATAATATTAAGAGAAGTGGAGTTATTCAGTATATCTTAGAGCCACAATGGTATAGTGGAAAGAAAGATGGAAAGGGAACAACACACGGAACATGGGGATCTTATGACGCTCATATCCCAGCAGTATTTATGGGATGGGGAGTGAAACCTGGAAAAACAACAAGAGAAACTCATATGACGGATATTGCGCCAACTATTGCCGAGATTTTAAAAATCGAAGTTCCAAATGGAAATATAGGAACGCCAATCCACGAGGCTATTGATGTAAAATAAATAGATATTTTATAGAAATATTAAAGCGTTATTAGTGCTAATGTACTAATAACGCTTTTTTTATAATTTAGATTGTTTTTTAATAGTGATAGTTCGTTTTTATTTTTAGCTTTGAAATATCTACAATAATTTTTTAGTAAATATGAAAAAAAGACTTTTACTAGTTAGTTTTATGTTAGTTGTTAGTGCCACACTACATGCACAATATAAAACTATAACAAAGAAAGATTCTAATGGTTTTAAATATGAGACTGTTGAGAATGATCCTTCAAAAGCGCGTATTTATACCTTAGAGAATGGTCTTAAAGTATATTTGGCACAGAATCACGATGAACCTCGTATTCAAACCTATATACCAGTGCGTACAGGATCAAATAATGATCCAGAGGATAATACTGGACTTGCTCACTATTTAGAGCATATGTTGTTTAAAGGTACTTCTAAGTTAGGAACTGTAAATTGGGAAGCTGAGAAAGCTATGATTAAACAGATTTCCGATTTATATGAAGAGCATAAAAAGGAAACAGATGTAGAGAAGAAGAAAGCAATTTATAAGAAGATTGATGAAATCTCTAAAGTTGCTTCACAATATGCTGTTGCTAATGAATATGATAAATCTGTAGCTTCAATCGGTGCATCAGGCACAAATGCTCATACCTGGTTTGACGAGACTGTATACAAGAACGTGATTCCGTCAAATGAATTGGAGAAGTTCTTGATTATTGAACAAGAGCGCTTCTCTGAATTAGTATTGCGTTTGTTTCATACAGAGTTAGAGGCAGTTTACGAGGAATTTAATAGAGGTCAAGATAGTGACTATAGGACTTCACATGAAGCTATGATGAAGCTATTGTTCCCTACTTCTCATTATGGTACACAAACTACCATTGGTACTTCAGAGCATTTAAAGAATCCTTCAATGGTGGCTATCCACAATTATTTTAATCAATATTATGTTCCTAATAATATTGCAGTTGTGTTAGTAGGAGATTTAGAGTTTGAACCAACGATTAAATTGGTAAATGCCTATTTTGGTTCAATGAAGAAGGGGGTTCAGCCTAAAGAATATGTTGCTGTTGAACCACCGTTAACAACTATACAATCAACAGAGGTTTTTAGCCCTCAAAGTGAGAGAGTTGAAATAGGTTTTCGCCTTGGTGGTGTAAAAACGGAAGATGCTACTTACCTATCTTTGATTGATATGTTATTGAGCAATGGGCAAGCAGGTCTTATTGACTTAGATGTCAATCAAAAGCAAAGAACGCTTTACGCAGGTAGTTCACCTATGATTATGAAGGATTACTCTGTACACCAGTTAACAGGTATGCCTAATGAAGGACAAAGCTTAGAAGAAGTGAGAGATATTCTTTTAGGAGAGTTAGAAAAGATTAAAAAAGGAGACTTTGACGAGTGGCTATTAGAGGCTGTTGTAAATGAGTTTAGAAAGAACTCTATGATGGCTTTGGAAAGCAATGACGCGATGGCTACGGAAATGTATCAGGCGTTTATTTACGGAAGAACTTGGGAAGAGACTGTAAGCGAGATTGACAAGATTGCTAAAATTACCAAAGCGGATGTAGTGAAGTTTGCAAATGAAAAGTATGGTGATAATTATGCTATTGTCTATAAAAGACAAGGTGAAAATAAAGACTTAGTTCGCGTAGAGAATCCTGGAATTACGCCTATTGATTTGAATAGAGAAAGTGAGTCAGAGTTTTACAAACGCCTTAAGAATATCGCAGTACAAGATATTCAGCCTGAATTTATAGACTTTGATTCGGCTATTAAAAAAGATAAAATCGGAAAAGTGGGAGGTACTTTGTACTCCATTGAGAATAAAACAAATGATATTGCTACAGTAACTTATATCATGCCAGTGGGTACTGATCACGGTAAAGTATTAGGTTTAGCAGTTGGTTATTTAGATTATTTAGGTACAAATAAATATTCTGCAGCTGATATTCGCAAAGAGTTTTACAAATTGGGAATAGAGTATTCTTTTAGTACATCTACAGATAAAACATTTATTACCGTAAATGGATTAAAGGAGAATATTCCTGCAGGTATAGCTTTATTAGAGCACTTGTTGACAGATGCGAAAGCAGACCAAGAAGCGTATAACAATTTAGTAGATCAAATCTTGAAAGGTCGTCAAGATGCAAAATCGAGTAAAGGCGGTATTCAAAGAGCATTGAGCAGTTATATTGTTTCAGGAGAAGATAGCCGCTTTAAAGATATATTTAGCGAAAGTGAATTGAAATCTTTGAATCCTAATGAATTGGTGAAGATTGTTCATTCGTTTAGTGATTACAATCAAGATGTTTTCTACTATGGAAATGATTTAGCAGCAACGAAGAAGGCTGTTGAAAAACACCATAATTTAGGGAAGAATAAGAAAGTTCCAGCGTTGAAAGTTTATCCAGAGCCAGAAACAACAGGAACAGTATATTTTGCACCATATGATATGGTACAAGCTGAAATTTCATTTAGAGGACGTGAGATCAAGTTTAATAAAGATATCTTAGCAGCGAGTAATATTTTCAATAATTACTTTGGTGGAGGAATGGCATCTGTGGTTTTCCAAGAGATTAGGGAGTCTAAATCACTGGCTTATTCGGCTTATGCATATTACTTCAATGCAGCAGAGAAAGAGAAGTATAACTATGTGATGGCTTATGTTGGAACACAGGCAAACAAATTACCTCAGGCAGTAGATGCAATGATGGAACTGATGAACGATATGCCAAAAGCTGAAAATCAGTTTGAGAATGCTAAGAGTTCTGTATTAAAGAATATCGCAACACAACGTTATACGAAAGCTCAAATATTCTATTATTGGTTGACTTTAAAAGAGAAAGGTATTGATTACGATATCAATAAAGATCTTTACAAAGAGATTCAAACTATGAAAATGGATGATTTAGTTGACTTTTTCAACAAACACGTGAAAGGTAAATCATTTAACGTTGGTTTATTAGGTAAGAAAGAGAACCTTGATTGGGAAGCAGTGAAGAAATTTGGAAAGATTAAAGAGCTGACTTTAGAAGATTTATTCGGGTACTAATACATTATTTATATAGCTTAAAAAAGCCTCAAGTATTTTACTTGAGGCTTTTATTGTTCTATTGAAAGGTTGTTTTATTCGTTTAAAAGAGAGATATATTCCAGGCCTTGTTTTATTGATTTTACATTATTAAATGTTAGCAATAAGCGCAATCCTGCTTTTGTTTGCTTTTCTTTTATACTACATATATTCGCTCTGTGTTGAACGAAAGTAAACACGTTTCTGAATTTTGCTGTTTGATAAAATTCCGATTTCTGATCGCCAATAAAGTAGCAGATCATCTTTCCTTGTTTCATCACTATTTTTTCTATTCCCATGTCAATAGCATGCTTTTTTATACGCAAACTATTGTGTAAAGCAATCGCTTGTCTTGGCAAGGGACCGAAACGGTCAATAATACGCTGCTCGTAAGCGACTAAATCTTCATCTGTATTTATAGAACTTAGTTCATTGTACAAGTTTAGACGCTCAGTAATATTGTTGATATACTCATCAGGATATAGAATTTCGAAATCAGTGTCAATCTGTACATCGCGAACAAAGACCTTATTTTCCTCTTTATTTTCATCTTCATAAAGATCTTTAAACTCATTTGCTTTAAGTTCTTCAATCGCTTCTTGCATGATTTTTTGGTAAGTTTCAAATCCTATTTCATTGATAAAACCACTTTGCTCACCTCCTAATATATCACCTGCTCCACGTATTTCTAAGTCTTTCATTGCAATATTAAAGCCACTGCCTAAGTCACTGAACTGTTCAAGAGCTTGGATTCGCTTTCTGGCTTCTTCTGTCATCGCTGAATAAGGAGGGCAGATAAAATAACAGAATGCTTTTTTATTACTTCGACCAACGCGTCCTCTCATTTGATGTAAATCAGAAAGTCCAAAGTTATTTGCATTGTTGATTAATATGGTGTTGGCATTTGGAACATCTAATCCACTTTCAATAATTGTAGTCGCTACAAGAACATCAAATTGGCCATCCATGAAAGCAAGCATTAAGTCTTCTAATTTTTTTCCTTCCATTTGACCATGGCCTATACCTACTTTAGCATCAGGTACAAGACGTTGTATCATTCCAGCAACTTCCTTGATGTTTTCAATTCTATTATTGATGAAATAAACTTGCCCACCTCTTTCTATTTCATAAGAAATAGCATCTCGGATTACTTCCTCATTGAATCCTACTACATTCGTTTCTATAGGATATCTATTAGGTGGAGGCGTTGTTATAACTGATAAATCCCTTGCAGCCATTAAAGAAAACTGTAAAGTTCTTGGAATTGGGGTAGCAGTTAGTGTTAACGTATCTACATTTTCTGATATTGTTTTTAGTTTGTCTTTTACAGCTACTCCAAACTTTTGTTCTTCATCGATGATTAGCAAACCTAAATCCTTAAAGACTACATTTTTGTTTACTAATTGATGCGTACCGATAATGATATCTATTTTTCCATCGGCAAGGTCTTTCAGTATTTCGCTTTTTTGCTTTGCAGTTCTAAATCGATTGATGTAGCTGACTCTTATAGGCATGTCTTTTAGGCGTTCCGTAAACGTCTTAAAGTGTTGAAATGCCAGGATTGTCGTTGGCACAAGTATCGCGACTTGCTTGCCGTTTTCGGCCATCTTGAATGCAGCGCGAATAGCTACTTCGGTTTTTCCAAAACCTACATCTCCACAAACTAAGCGATCCATCGGACGCTCGCTTTCCATATCTGCTTTTACCTCCTGGGTTGCTTTTAATTGATCAGGAGTGTCTTCATAGATAAAAGAACTTTCTAATTCGTGTTGTAAATACCCATCAGGTGCACATTGAAAACCTTTTTGAAGTTTTCTTTTCGCATAAAGCTGGATGAGGTTGAAAGCGATGTGTTTAACTCTTGCTTTGGTTTTGTTCTTTAAGTTTTTCCATGCACTTGAGCCAAGTTTATATATTTTTGGAGCTACGCCGTCTTTGCCATTGTATTTTGCAATTTTATGCAAAGAGTGGATGCTTACATACACAATGTCATTGTCTGCATAGACTAATTTTATAGCCTCTTGTGTCTTGCCTTCTACTTGTATTTTTTGCAAACCTCCAAATCGCCCTATACCGTGATCAATGTGAGTAACGTAGTCACCCACAGATAGTGAATTGAGCTCTTTTAGTGTGATGGTTTGCTTTTTCGTATAACCATTCTTTAGATTAAATCTGTGGTATCGTTCAAATATTTGATGGTCCGTATAACAGGCAATTTGGTTTTCTTCATCGATAAACCCTTCAAAGATTGGGTGAACTAATGTTTCATAGGACTGTACTACTACTTGTTCATCCGTGTCTTTTAGAGAATGGAATATCTCTTTGAAACGACGTGCTTGATTCTCGTTTGAACAGAATAAATAATTCTTTATTCCATTGTCTGTATTGTCGTTTAAACTTCTTACCAATAAGTCAAACTGCTTATTGAAAGAAGGTTGGGGTTTGATGTGAAATTCATATGTATTGTCAACATCAATTAACTTTGTTTCATCCAGTTCAACAAAACTGAGAAGTTCTATTTTATCTAAGAAGGCAGCCCCGTTAATAAACATACCTTCTGGTGAGGTATGAGCAAGGTCTTTGTTTAGTTTTTCGAATATCGTGGTAGCTTTGTCAAATAAACGGTTTAATTGTTCGACAACAAGGGCCGTATTTTGAGCAAATACTACAGTGTTTTGAGAAATATAGTCTAAGAAACTCTCTCTGCCTTCAGTAGAAAATTTATTCTCTACGTTGGGAATGATTGTTATCTTTTTCTTTTTTTCGATAGACAATTGTGTCTCAACGTCAAAAGTACGTATACTGTCAATCTCATTACCAAAAAATTCAAGGCGATATGGTTCGTCATTTGAAAATGAGAAAACGTCTAATATACCTCCGCGTACTGAAAACTCTCCAGGTTCAGCAACAAAATCAACTCGTTTAAAATTATATTCAAAAAGAGTTTCGTTGATAAAGTCAATATCGTACTTGTCGCCAACATTGATTTTCAGCGTGTTCTTCTCCAGTACTTTTTTAGTTACAACTTTTTCAAAAAGAGCTTCTGGATAGGTAACGATAATAGCTGGTTTTTTTCTTGAACTAATGCGGTTTAATACCTCTGCGCGTAAAAGAATATTTGCGTTATCGGTTTCTTCAATTTGATATGGTCGTTTGTATGAACCAGGGTAGAACAAAACATCTTGTTTATTCAACAAACTCTCCAAGTCATTTAGGTAATATGCTGCTTCTTCCTTATCATTAAAAATAAGTAGATAAGGAACATCTGACTGGGAAAATAAACTTTCTATTTGAAAGGAAATCGAAGAACCAATAAGACCTTTAAAACGCAGTTTTTTACCACGACTACCTGCTAAATCTTTTAGTATTTGATTTGTTTTTGTAGTGTTATGATAGATTTGTTTAATATCCATTATTCTTCTGTTTGTTCATCTGGGTTAGCTCTTCTCTCCTCGTTTATAAGCTCAAGCATTTCTTCTTCCCCTAATTCTAATGGAATCTTTTTCGCTTGTAAATTGCGTTCCATATTTTTAATTAGGAGTGTGATATTTTTATTTGTCTCTTTTAAGTACATGTCAACCTTGCCTATCTCTATTGGATCCAGGTTTAAGAACATATTTAAGTTTTTTACTGAATTGTAAAGGACCGTTAAGCGAGCTTTATTGTCTTTTTCGTCAATTTCTACGGGGTATTTGACAAAGGTGATTGACTGTAATCTATTGTCAATTTGAGCAATCTTTTTTTGATATGCATCAATAGAAGTAACTGGTTTAAGTTCAGCTTCTTGCTTAAACTCTTTCCACGCATTCCATTTACTTAGTATATCCGTTAGCTCTTGACTTGTTTCTGGAATATCAATCTTCCAGTTAGCTTCGAGGTATTTGAATACACTATCTTGGTGTTTTGTATAGCGTTCTTGTTCAGCTTGTTGCTGTTTTTCTTTGTCTTCGCATGCTATCGAAAGGAATGATAGCGTAAAAATACTCAGTATAAATAGAAATGTTTTTTTCATCTTAATCACAATAAGGCTCAAATTTACAAAGTTATAGGTTAATAATTAGTAACTCTCTCATAGATTGTTATAATAGTTATAAAGTATCTTCTATTATGACTATTTCCATTGATTTCTTTCTATACTTCTTTTATATTTGTGGTTTATTATAATTTATAGATAATGGGAACCAAAATTCTTATCATAGGGGCTTGTGGACAAATTGGGTCAGAGCTAACATTAAAGTTAAGAGGTATTTACGGAAACGATAACGTAGTTGCTTCTGATATACGAGAAGGGAACGCGAATCTGATGGAATCTGGGCCTTTCGAGATATTGAATGCTATGGATTTTGATGCTGTTTCAGCTGTGATCGAAAAGCATCAGATAGAAGAAGTTTACTTAATGGCTGCTTTGTTGTCAGCTACTGCTGAGAAGAATCCTGCTTTTGCATGGGAGTTGAATATGAACTCTCTTTTCCATGTTCTTAATTTGGCAAAAGAAGGAAAGATTAAGAAAATCTTTTGGCCGTCTTCAATTGCTGTTTTTGGGCCTACTACTCCTCGTGTAATGACGCCTCAATATACTGTAATGGAACCAAGTACTGTGTACGGTATCTCTAAGCAAACTGGAGAGCGCTGGTGTGAATATTACTTTAATAAGTATGGTGTAGATGTAAGAAGTATTCGCTATCCAGGTTTAATTTCTTGGACTACTCCTCCTGGAGGTGGGACAACAGACTATGCGGTTGATATTTTCTATAAGGCGATTGAGGATAAACATTACAACTGTTTTTTATCTGAAAAATCAGCTTTGCCTATGATGTATATGGACGATGCTTTGAATGCTACAGTTGGTATTATGCAAGCGAAAAAAGAAGATATAAAAATCCGTTCATCGTACAACCTTGGTGGAATCTCGTTTACGCCTGAGGAAATTTACGCAGAAATCAAAAAACACATTCCTGATTTTACAATCGAATACAATTCTGACTTTAGACAAGCTATTGCCGATAGTTGGCCAGCAAGTATTGATGATAGTGCAGCTCAAACTGACTGGAATTGGAGTCACAAGTATGACCTTGAGGCATTAACCAAAGTTATGTTGGAAAACTTGACAAGAGTTTTAGCAAAATAAGATAAATCTTAAAACGCCAGAGTATTTGCTCTGGCGTTTTTTATTTCTTAAGCTTTTTGAATACTAATTTATATAAGGGTATAATAGTAATGACTAAAGCTGCGATAATTACAATTGTACTTAGATTGTCCGATAGTAATCTTTGTGTTTTTAAGATTAAGGCTACTGCAAAAACAATCAATCCTACGACTAAAAGCTTTAAATTGTTATTCATTTTTTCTAATTTGTACAAATATAGATAATAACTTAAAGTTTATTGAATAAATATATTACTAAAGGACTTACAATCATTACAAAGGAAATTGTAATGAAAAAATAGGCTGTTTGTGCATTCAGTATGCCAAATTGGAAAAGCAAGATAGAAAGTGCTAATATTCCTAAACCTAATAATAAAATAAGTGTATTTCTTTTCATTTGCATAGGTTGTTTATTAAATAATAAAATTACTCATAAAATACAATATAAACACTTCTTTTGAAGTGTATTAACTTCTATTAAAGATATAGTGATATGGAAAATAAAATAAAAGAGATTGTAAACTGTGCAAATCAGTCCTACTCTAAGTGGAGAAAGCAGGATATAGAGCATAGAATAACTTACTTAAAAGCTTTGAAAAACAATTTGTTAGCTAATAAAGAACACTATGCTTCTCTGATGACAAAGGATATGAATAAGCCTTTAATACAAGCTATAGGAGAAGTAGAAAAGTGTGGTAAATTAATTGATTATTATATTGATCACGGTAAAGAGATATTGAAAGGACGCACGATTGCAACAGAGTGGTCAGAAGTATATGTCGTTAATGATCCCTTGGGAGTGATATTAGGTGTGATGCCTTGGAACTTTCCTTTTTGGCAGGTATTTAGATTCGCTGTACCAACCTTATTAGCGGGAAATACAGTCATCGTAAAACATGCGAGTAATGTGCCTTTAAGTGCAGAAGCACTTGAGAATTGCTTTAAAGTAGAAGGCTTTGAGCAAGTTTACTTCAATGTTACTATTCCTGGTAAAGAAGTCAATTCGCTAATAGAAAGTCCTTACATAAAAGGAGTTTCTTTGACGGGAAGTGAAGCAGCAGGTAGTTCTGTTGCCAAAAAAGCTGGTGAATTAATTAAACCTGTCGTATTAGAATTGGGAGGAAGTAATGCCTTTATTGTTTGTCAAGACGCAAATCTCGCTAAAGTTATTCCTGTAGCTGTGAATGCAAGATTTCAGAATACTGGTCAAAGTTGCATTGCAGGAAAGCGTTTTTTAGTACACAATGCTTTGAAAGAGCAGTTCATCGAGCAATTTCAATTAGAGGTGAGCAAATTAAAGAGAGGAGATCTATTTGATAAGAACACTACGATTGGGTTAATGGCGAGGGAAGACTTGGCGATAGAGTTGGAAAGTATTATGAAAGCATCTATTTCTCAAGGAGCACGATTAGTGTTTGGTGGTCATCGCGAAGGAAGTTGGTTCGAACCTACTTTACTCGCTGAAGTTACTCCTGAGATGGAGGCTTTTAGACAAGAGACTTTTGGTCCTTTAGCAGTAGTTGTAGGTTTTGATACCTTAGAGGAAGCGATACAGTTGAGTAATGATTCTCGCTTCGGTTTAGGCGTGTCTATCTTTAGTGAAGATGTTGACTTACTGAGAAGTAGAGTTAGTGATTTTGAAGATGGAGCAGTGTTTATCAATGAGATGGTAATCTCAGATCCACGAGTGCCTTTTGGGGGAAATAAGTTTTCTGGTATTGGTAGAGAAATGTCTGAAGAAGGATTATTGGCATTTGTCAATAAGAAATCAGTAATAATAAAATAGAAATAGTGTTAATTTTTAGTAATTTTGGTTAATACATAAATGTGTTAATCATGGTGGATACTTTTATCGAATTTTATGATAAGATCAATTTTGTTGATTTAATTGAGTTTTGTGGAACATTTGCATTTGCTATTTCAGGGGTTCGTTTAGCTTCAGCAAAAAGTGTGGATTGGTTCGGCGCTTTTGTCATTGGATTTGTCACTGCTACAGGTGGAGGAACTCTCCGTGATCTATTGCTAAACACAACGCCATTCTGGTTGTTATCAAGTGTTTATGCGTGGTGTACAATTCTGGCTTTACTTACTGTTATTCTGTTTAGAAAACAGTTGGTACGTCTGAACAACACGTTTTTGTGGTTTGACAGCATTGGCTTAGGTCTTTTCGTTGTGGTAGGAACGGAAAAAGCAATAGCATTTGGTTATCCTTTTTGGGTAGTTGTAATTTTAGCGACTATTACGGGAACTGTAGGAAGTATAATACGCGATATAATGATTAATGAAATTCCTGCCATGTTTAGGCAAGAGTGGTATGCCTTAGTGTGTATTTTTGGAGTGATGATTTACTATGGGTTAATTTATTTGAAGATGTCTGAGCCAGTAGTACAAGTTCTTACAGCAGCTTCTGTTTTTGTAATTCGTTTACTGGCAACTCGTTATAAATTGGGGCTTCCGACATTGAAGGATGAAGATTAAAAAAAGTATTTTTTTTTGATTTTTTAGTTTGTATAAATGAAATTTCGTTCTATATTTGCATCGCAATAAAGGTAACACACCTTCCTCCTTAGCTCAGTTGGTTAGAGCATCTGACTGTTAATCAGAGGGTCCTTGGTTCGAGCCCAAGAGGG
>NZ_WSPP01000067.1:0-7628 GCF_009767705.1 Myroides sp. LoEW2-1
ATAACGGAGGTAACTTTATACTTGAGTAAGTAGCTCCACCCAGGCAGACTTTAGTCTGCTTTAACAAACTATGGACTTTCAGTCCATAGTGGTTTATTTATATGTATTTATCTGCTTTAAAAGATCAACTCAACCTTGTCTAATAAGGAAATCATCGGAAATGATGATTAAGTGGGTAAATTTTTAGAAGCAGAATAGTATGTATTATAAGAGGGCTTCGCTTGCACTTTCTCCGGGATTTCTTGGGGTTTTGTAGGGGTTTTCTTGCCTAGAGAGCACTTTTGTCGAAGAAAGGTGCAAGAAAACCTTAAGCTATGTGCCAGCAAATTGGTATAAATCGATATGTAGATTGTCAACAGATATGATGAAGTTGTATACTGCTGCCTTAACTCGAGTTAGTCTTATTATGGGATATAGCTGTTTATTAATACAATCTTTTTGGGGGAGATTTCAATTGAAATATGACACAATAAGATAAAAGAAGGTAGTGTTGTCGATTTTTTAGGAAGTTGAATTGAATGGATTGAAAGTTTTTTGATTCTAAAATTACAGTAGCTGTCGTTCAGCAAGTATTTTTAGTAGGTGTTTTTTTCCTTAAAGGTGAAAAAGCAGGTGTATTTCTATAGTAAAACAAAAATTTGAATCGTCAAAAGTTGAATTAAAAGTGAGTAGTAGCGCTTGTTGAGATAAAGTACATAAAAAAAGTTTAATTTTATTTATTTATTATCTAATTGGAAATCAGTTTACTCTGTAAGTCGCGCTAAAAAACTTTTATTTTTTTTATACGAGGATTTGGTAGTCTTGAAAATGGTCGTATATTTGCACCGCATTACAGCAATAACGACGAAGGTTTGGTAGTTCAGTTGGTTAGAATACATGCCTGTCACGCATGGGGTCGCGGGTTCGAGTCCCGTCCAGACCGCAAGAGAGAGATTAACATCTCTGAATAAAAGAGATGTTATTCGATCTGCTCAAAGCGGAGAAAATAAAGGTTTATACATAAATCTTTGATTTTTGAAAAAAAGAGTTATCTTTGTCGCGAGTAATGAATTTGGTTAATACTGGTTTGGTAGTTCAGTTGGTTAGAATACATGCCTGTCACGCATGGGGTCGCGGGTTCGAGTCCCGTCCAGACCGCCAGTAAAAAAGAGCCTCTCACGTGGTTGAGAGGCTTTTTTTGCCCTGTAATAATTTTTCATTATTAAGGGTTAAAATTTAGTTGTGTTGTTAAGTGCGAAAGCACTACGGTTTAGTAGTTAGACCAATGAAAAGCTTTCCTAGTGCGGGAGAGCTTTTTTGTTCTTTGATTGAGAAATATATCTTTAATAGATATTTAGGAGTAATACTGGTTTGGTAGTTCAGTTGGTTAGAATACATGCCTGTCACGCATGGGGTCGCGGGTTCGAGTCCCGTCCAGACCGCAAGAGGGATTGATTTCTCTACTTAGTTTATTTTTTTACTCTTAGAATCAATAGATATATTATTATATACTGGTTTGGTAGTTCAGTTGGTTAGAATACATGCCTGTCACGCATGGGGTCGCGGGTTCGAGTCCCGTCCAGACCGCCAGTAAAAAAGGATTTGTTTGAAAGAACGATTCTTTTGGGCTCTAATAATTCCCCAAATTATGAAGGCCTTAAAATTTAGTTGTGTTGTTAAGTGCGCAAGCACTATGGTTTAGTAGTTAGACCAATGAGAAGCTTTCCTTGTGCGGGAGAGCTTTTTTGTTTTATATGAATCAGGATATCTTGTTTTTAGTAATAAATTTAGATTGAGCAGATCTCAATACTTCGTTTTCATATTAAACTTCCTTTTGCTGAGATAGTAAAGGCAGTTGAAGTTCAACGATAAATATGTCATTATTGACATAAGGTATAGAATAAAAAAGCAAACCTTAAAAGACACTCTTGCCTTTTAAGGTTTATTTTTTTCTATTTATTTTAGATGACTTAAGTCTGTGTCTGGTACAACTTCTACAGCAGCTTTTCCTTGTTCAAAAATGCGAGCTGTCAAGTTTCCTCTAAGTGTGATAGTATCTCCTTGTACTTCTAACCAGCTACCTTCTCTAAGCCCAACTACAGGTTGCGAGTTAAGTGAATGAAACTCGTTAATTCTGGTCTCTCTTGTCTCTCCCATATGTGTAGAGCCTTCGATAGGATCTAAATAATGTGGATTGATATTGAAAGGAACAAAACCTAAAGTTTTGAAAGAAGGAGGATAGGTGATAGGCATGTCATTGGTCGTTTCCATTGTTAAACCACAGATGTTGCTGCCTGCACTGCAACCCAAGTATGGTGTACCATTATTGATTGCTTTTTGGATAGCTGTAATGACATTGTTATTGTAAAGTTGTTTTACCAAAAGGAATGTATTTCCTCCACCAGTAAATATTCCTTCTGCTTGTGCTATGGCTTGTGTAGGGTTTTCATATTCATGAATACCTTTTACTGTGATATCCAACTTAGAGAAGGCAGTAGCTACTTTTTGTGTATATTCATCATGTGTGATGCCACTTGGTCGTGCATAGGGAATGAACAAAAGTGTTTTTACGTTGTTAAAGTGATTCTTTAGAACAGGCAATAAATATTCTAAGTATTGACTATTGTGAATTGTAGAAGTACTCGCAATTATAATTTTTTTCATAAGAATATAATTTTTACAAAGGTAAGTCGTTTTTTTATATAAGAAGTTACATTCGTTTTTAGGAGCCTTTAGGAATCATTTAGTACTCGATTATAATAGGTAATTCATTTTTTATATTAGATTTGATGTTTGTAGTTAACTGTTTCTATTCAAAAAACAGGTGTTTTTAATTACTAACGATATTATTGATTAATGAGATTTTTTTTAGCATTTCTATTGTGTTTAGGTTGTTTATACAGCTTTGGACAAGAAAGAAAATTTTTAAATGGAAAGATAGTTTCGCGTTCAAAGAACTTAGAAGGTGTGTATATCTCTAATTTGAACTCAGGCGTAGAAGTATTTAGTGAAAAAGGAGGCTATTTTAATTTAGCAGCTAAGGAGAATGACACTATTATGTTCTCAAGTCCTATTTTTATGGGTTATCAACATATTGTTGACAAGATTGATTTAGAACGGGATATTATGCTAATTCCCTTAGATAAGAATGATTTTTACACGCAGCTTGATGAGATTGTGATTTATAAAATATCAGCAGAATCCTTAGGGTTAGTTCCTAAGGGAACAAAGATTTTAACTCCAGCTCAAAGTAAGTTGTATACAGCGACTAGTGGTGGTGGGTTGATACCTGTTTCTGCTATAGTTAACTGGATTTCAGGTCGAACAAAGATGCTGAAGAAAGCGTATGAGTATGAAAAGTTGGATAGTCGAAAGAATAGATTGATTAATTATTTTTCAGAGGAAGCTTTGATGAGAGATTATAGTATTCCTAAGGACTATGTTGAAGGTTTTGCTTTGTACGCTGCAAATGATGATCAAGTTGAGAGTTTGTTAACAGGAGGAGGATTCGAAAAAGAGAAGGTACAAGCCAGATTAGGCGAGCTTGCCTTAGACTTTTTGGAGTTAATAGGAAAAAAAGATGAAGATAAATTGCAGTGAGTAAAGTGATTTAACAAATGGTTTGTATTTTTGTATACAATGCAAGCAATTAAGTTTGTAGATTTGTAACCTTGTTTAATTAATAAACTGTAACAATATGTTTGGTATTGGTGGAGGTGAATTTTTCTTTATTATTCTTGTTATATTAATGCTATTTGGATCTGATAAAGTTCCTGAAATGGCAAGGACGTTTGCAAAATTTATGACACAAGTAAAGAATGCAACGAATGATATAAAACACGAGATTAATAGAAGTGCAGAAGATAGCGGAATTAAGAAGGAGATAGAAGAAGTAATGGATATGAATCCATTAAAAGATGTGCAACAAAAATTGGAGGAGACAATAGAGAATCCATTACAAGACGTACAGCAAGAAATAGAGAAGCAAAAAGAAGATATCGAGAATTTAACAGGACCAATAAAAAGACAGCTTTAATGTTAGAAAATTTAGTACAATGGGATAAGGAATTAATGATTTTTTTGAACAATTTTGGTTCTGAAACATTTGATTCTTTTTGGCTTTTTATTACAAAACAGCTTAATTGGCTGCCGTTTTTTTTACTACTTCTTTATTTGACATATAAGAAAGTTTCGGTAAAGAAATTAGTCTTGATATTGCTTTTTTTAGCTGTATTAATTGCGTTTACAGATCAAATGACTAATTTGGTAAAAAGGGTAGTTGCTCGTCCAAGACCTTGTAATACGGAAGATATAGTTGCGATGTTACGTGTTGTAAAGTGTAGCTCTACGCTAAGTTTCTTTTCAGGGCATGCATCTAATTCCACAGCTAATATGGTGTTCTTGTTCTTGATCTTGAGAAGATATTATAAACATGCTTATTTGGTATTTATCTTTCCGTTGATTTTTGCCTATAGTCGAATATATCTGTCTTTACATTTTCCAGGAGATATTTTGGTAGGAATGTGTGTAGGGGTATTTTTTGGAACTGCATTTTATAGCTTATATGTATGGGTAGAGAATAAGTATTCGGATAAACTAATATAAAATAAACAATAAGGGCTACTAAATTTAGTAGCCCTTATTGTTTATTTTACTCTTGATACCGTTAGTCCGTCGCGGATGGGTAATAAGATTGTTTCAACTCTTGGATCTTCTTTTAAGAGTTTATTGTATTTGTCTATTTCGATAGTCTGTTTATCGTTAGACTTTATTTCTTCAAGAACTTTGCCTGACCACAATACGTTATCAGAAAGGATAATGCCGCCTTGGTTCATTTTGTCTATGATTAAATGGAAGTACTTAGTATAATTCTTTTTATCTGCGTCAATGAAGACGAGGTCAAATTTCTTATCAATTGTTGGTATGATGTCTAAAGCGCTACCAATATGTTGTTTGATTTGGTCGCCATATGGAGACATATCAAAGTACTTTCTCTGAAAATCATATAACTCCTCATTGACATCTATGGTGTCGATTGTCCCATTTTCTTTTAATCCCTCTGCTAAGGATAGGGTAGCATATCCTGTAAATGTTCCAATCTCTAATATATTCGTAGGGTTTACTAATTTAGAAATCATACTTAAGAAACGCCCTTGAAAATGACCGCTTAGCATTCTTGGTTGTAATACTTTTTGGTGTGTTTCTTTGTCAAGTTTCGCCAGTAATTCAGGTTCGTTTTCTGTATGTTGGGCTGCGTAATCTTCTAACTGATGAGAAATAAAATGCATATACTAAATTATTTGATAATAAAAGCGCAAAGATAATCTTAGAAATTCCGTTTGCCAAATATGCTTTGATTTTAATGTCTTATTTATACTTATTAGACTTGTAATTAGTATGGGTGAGTTTAGTACTTCACATTAGTTGATTGTAGAATAAAGAAAATCTACGTGATGATAATTCACAGAGTTTTGTGTCGGCTTATTCTTTTATGTTATTATTTTGGTTCGCGTCGTTGGTGTACAATAAAATTCTTATTTTTAGGTAATTAACCTATACATAGACTTATGAAAATATTAAAATGGTTCTTGGGAAGTATTTTAGTACTCGTTGCTTTGGCCTATTTATTCAAAGTAGATTACTTGTTCACAGCAGTCCGTACAATTTATTTTAATGGATATACAACTGCTTTTTTAGATGATTATAAGTATTTCCCAACCCGAACTATTGCTAATGATAGCAATAATATACAGCCTTGGCCTGTAGCTGTTGATTACAATCAAATCAAAGCAACTGAGGAGTTGGAAAAGGCTCACGTCGAACTACAATCGATAGCGTATCTCATTATCAAAAATGACAGTTTGTGGTATGAAAGCTATTATGATGGTTATGATAAAGGGGCGTACTCAAATTCGTTTTCTATGGCTAAAAGTATTGTGTCTGCTGCTTTTGGTAAGGCTCTGCAATTAGGGGAAATCAAAGAGGAAAATGACAAGGTGATCAATTATATTCCCGAGTTGACAGGTAAGTATAAGGATGACTTAACTGTGGCAGATTTATCTAAAATGTCTTCTGGACTAAAGTGGGATGAGGGTTATTATAGTCCTTTTTCTGTTATGACAGAGGTGTATTTTGTTAAGGACTTGAGAAAAGTTATGCAAAAGATTTCTATCGATGATGAGCCAGGTAAAGAATTTATCTATAAAAGTGGAGATACGGAGATGTTGACAATGGTTTTAGAAAAGGCTACAGGTATGTATTTAAGTGATTATGTATCTAAGCATTTTTGGAAACCTATGGGGGCAGAGAATCCCGCTTTGTGGCAGTTGGATCATGAAGGAACAGGAGTAGAGAAGTCATTTTGTTGTTTTACCAGTAATGCAAGGGATTTTGCTCGCTTTGGGAAATTATATAAGGATTTTGGGAAATGGAATGGGCAGCAAATATTAGATAGTGTTTACGTGGCAAAATCGATAAAGCAGCAGTATGCAAATGGGCCTGAATATGGATACGGTTGGTGGTTAGTCAAATATCGAGATCAGGAGTTCTTTTATATGAGAGGACATTTAGGTCAATTCGTTATAGTTTCTCCTAAAGATAATGTTATAATTGTTCGTTTAGGACATAAGAAAGGGGTGCAAACAGAAGAAGATCCCCATAGTAACGATTTGTATCTATACATAGATGAAGCTTATAAAATGTTAGATCAAAGAAAATAATGTCATGATGCTACCTTTAGAAAATATTCAATTAGAGCATATTCTTTTTTTAGATATTGAAACTGTTCCTGTGGAAGAGAGCTATGATGCTTTAGATGCAGAATTACAGGTTCTGTTTGAAGCCAAAACGAGTTACCAACGAAAGGAGGAAATCTCGGTCGAAGATTTTTATGAGCGGGCGGGTATCTGGGCCGAATTTGGAAAGATAGTGTGTATCTCTGTGGGGTATTTTCATTTTAAGCATGGCGTGCGTCAATTTCGAACAACTTCTTTTTGGGGAGAAGAAAAGGAATTGTTGGTTAAGTTTAGTGAATTGGTTAACCAACACTTTAGTCGCCCTTTTAATATCTTATGTGGGCACAATGCCAAGGAATTTGATTTTCCATATATCGCCAGGCGTATGTTGATTAATGGGGTAAAAATCCCCATAAAGTTGAATTTGTTTGGAAAGAAACCATGGGAAGTTCCACATTTAGATACAATGGAGTTGTGGAAGTTCGGTGATTTTAAACATTATACTTCACTGCAGTTACTCACCAAAATCTTAGGTATTTCATCGCCAAAGGACGACATAAGTGGATCTGAGGTTGCAGAGGTGTATTATAAAGAAAAGAATATTGATAAGATAATTACCTATTGTGAGAAAGATGTATTAGCTGTGGCACAAGTATTGTTGCGCTTTAGGAGAGAGGATTTATTAGAATCAAATGAAATATTATCTGTATGAGTTAATTAAAAGTTAATAATATTTGATTTTTTAAAAATGTTAAAAATATTTTTTCTATTTTTGTGAGAACGATTGAGAAAAATATGCAAACAAATTATACAAATAAAATTTCCTTTAAGAAGTATTCAATGTGTGAAGGCACATTAGGAGGTAAATAATTGTATATTGTTTGAAAATGATATTATAAAAGCCTCTATTGTTAT
>NZ_WSPP01000068.1:0-1334 GCF_009767705.1 Myroides sp. LoEW2-1
ACAGGTAAGCTGTGTAAGGTCACAGAACCTACGGATAGTATCACGACATGGTTGTACGAAGTAAATTCTTTTGTACCTTGTGGTAAGATTAAGGATGGGGAGAGTTTTAGTATTGTGAGTAACTATCTCGGTACACCTGAGTATATGTATGATGCTACGGGGGACTTGGTGTGGCATGGTACACTAGATATCTACGGTCGTATCGATATGAAGGTAGGTAAGCGGATGGACTGTCCGTTTCGATATCAGGGGCAGTATGATGACTTAGAGAGTGGGCTATATTATAACCGCTTTAGGTATTATAGTCCTGATATGGGGATGTATGTGAGTCAGGATCCTATTAAGTTTTTAGCTGGGATAAAATTCTATCCATACGTAGAAGATTCAAATATAGATTATGATTCATTAGGACTTATTTCTGAGGGAAAGTTTGGAACTTTTAAAGGAACTAAGAATACTCTAGATGAAGTAGGAAATGGTATTCAAAGGCATCATTTAAATCAAACTGGAGTATTCAATTTTGATAGGGATTCAGGAAGGGTAATTGGGTTAGAAGGTTATGCTTCTCGAAAAGGGAGTCAACATTATAAGGCTCATTTACATATGGATGATTTTTATGAAAAGTTAAGAGTTAAAGGGAAGATTCCATCCGTTTTTAGATATAATGTTGAATTATATAAATCACTGAGAAAAGCAGAAATGGGAAGAAGGGTAAGTGTGAAAGGAGTATATTTTGCTGTATTAGAACAACTTACTAATGGTAAATTTCCATGGAATAAAGTAGATAATATTAATGTTAAACGTGTAGCACATCATTAGAATATAAAATAATGAATTTAAAAGAATTATTATTTGGAAAGAAGATAGAGATTTCACCAAAAATGGATGAAATAGCTCAAAAGTTAATAAATAATGAATGGTTTATTAATTGTGGACCTGAGCATCAAGTTGAAATAGAAACCTATTTTAAGCTAGATCAAGTGCGTACTATTGATGAAGTAGAACAAAAGATGTCTTATAAAAAAGATGTAAAGAATTTTGTTACACTCGATAATCTTTTTATTGAGTCAGCCCGAAGAGGAAGTTTATTTAATCTGCTATACTATCCTAATGATAAAAACTCATCTAAGTATAATAATCTTACAGAGGCCATTGATAAAAAGTATATTAAAAAAGGATTATTTAAACCTGATTATATTTTTCACTTATTTAATGAAAAATATAATGTAGATTGGATATCCAAACGAAATCTGGACAATTAGTTAAGCAGCTTTATTACTATTTATTATTTGATTAAATTCGTTGATTGTCTGGTAGTTTAAGTAGGAGTGTCT
>NZ_WSPP01000069.1:0-11947 GCF_009767705.1 Myroides sp. LoEW2-1
AGATAGTTTTAGTTAAATATTTGTGATTCAGAACCTTAAATATACTAATCCTATCTCTTTTTTTATAGCTTTTTTTTGCTTTTTCTTATATCGAACTCACGTAGGTTATAAGTTTTTTGATAGATTTGATTTTGACTTTATCCTCTTGAATAAAAAAAAGAGAGAACCTTTACAAAAAGCTCTCTCTTTTTAGAATTTGAATTTATGATAAATATTCTCTATGATTCACAACTACTACATGTCACTAAGTTTGTTACCATTTCCTTAGAAACACTTTGACTGCGTTGGTAGTATAATGTTTTTACACCTAATTTCCACGCTTCAATCATTAATTTATTCACTTCTTTGATTGGTAAAGCAGATGGAATATTTAGGTTTAAACTTTGAGCTTGATCGACATATTTTTGTCTGATTGCCGCTTGTTGGATAATCTCAAGTTGACTGATTTCTTTAAATGTTTTAAATACATCTTTTTCTTCTTGAGTAAGTCCTTCTATTTGTTGAACACTTCCGCCGTTAAGCATGATCGTTCTCCATGTATCTTCATTGTCTAAACCTTTACTGACAAGTAGTTCTGTTAGGTACTTATTCTTACGCATAAAGTTTCCTTTAGATAAACCAGCTTTGTAGTAATTACTACTGAAAGGCTCAATACCTGGTGAAGTTTGTCCTAAGATTGCAGAAGATGAAGTAGTAGGAGCAATAGCCATTGTTGTGGTATTTCTTCTTCCATAACCTTTTAATAATTCAGGTTCTCCATATATTCTCGCTAACTCTTGAGATGCTTTATCAGCTTTATTGCTTATATCTTCAAATATTTTATTCGTTAGCATTTTAGCTTGTAAGCCTTCGAAAGGTATCATGTTCTTTTGTAAATAAGAGTGCCATCCAAGTACTCCTAATCCCAAAGCTCTATGTCTTTTCGCAAAGCGGTTTGCTGGTGCTAAATAGTAGTTACCTTCTGTTTTCTCAATAAATTCTTGTAATACTGCATCAAGGAAATAGATTGCCAATTTAACTGCTTCTGTATCTTTCCACTCATCATATAATTCTAAGTTCATTGACGACAAACAGCAGATGAATGATTCATCATCATTTGACGGAAGCATGATTTCTGAGCAAAGGTTACTTGCGTTGACACGCATATTATTGTCTTTGTAAACTTGCGGTTTATTTGTATTTACATTGTCAGAGAAGAACAAGTAAGGCATCCCCTTTTGTTGTCTGCTTTCTAATACTTTCGCCCAAAGCATTCTCTTATCTTTATCCCCATCAATCATCTCTTGCATCCAATAATCTGGAATACAAATACCGTAAAATAAGTTTTGAATTGGATTACCAATATTGCGGATGTTTAAAAATTCTTCAGCATCTGGGTGATCAATATCTAAATAGGCTGCAAAAGCACCACGGCGAACACCTCCTTGCGATATTGTGTCCATAGCAGTATCGAATAACTTCATAAAGCTAACTGCTCCACTACTTTTTCCATTATCCGTCACTGCACTTCCTCTTTCTCTTAGGTTTCCAAAATATCCTGAGGTACCACCACCAATCTTAGTTTGCATGATTACTTCTCCTAACTTATGAGTGATCCCCTCAATACTGTCAGGTATATTCACATTGAAACACGAAATAGGCAATCCTCTTTCTGTTCCCATGTTGGCCCAAATAGGTGAACTTAAACTCATCCAACCTCTTTCTATCATTTCTTGAAATGATTCCTTTAGCTCCGGCTTATATAGTCTTCTTGCAGCTGCAGATGCAATTCGATCAATAGCACCCTCCACTGTTTCTCCCTTAAGAAGATAGCCTCTATTAAGTATCTGTTCACTTTCAGAATTTTTCCACCAAAGTTTCTCTCTTAAGTTTTTATTGTCCTCTATTTGTAATTGTAATGAGAAGTTATTCATGCTCTTAGTTTTGGTAATTTTTTATAACAATTTTTTCTTTTTTTTTAAAACAAGTCGTCTGCTGTAAAGCTTTTGTCGTGTTTAGTATAATCTACAGGTCTTTTGGCAAAGAAATCATCTAAGGTATTTGCAAATACATCTTCTTCAAACCATTGCATTGGTTTGTACTGCTCTGCAGTGATATTGAATACTTTGTCTAAGCCAATCTTCACCATGCTTTCATCTACTCTAAACTTCATAAAGTTTAGTAAGTCATGTTTGTTCACTGATTCTATATCTCCTGTTTCGAATATCCAATCCAGGATTTTGCTTTCAATTTCTATGGAGTTGTGAATGACATCATTTACATGGGCAATCAATTCTTCATCAAAGAAATCTGGAAACTCTTTTCTTATTATATTGATAATGTAAATACCTGCATTTGCATGTACTTGTTCATCTATCGAAGTCCAAGCAATAATATTGCTTACATTTTTCATTAACCCTTTGAATCTTGTAAAAGATAGGATAATGGCAAATTGACTAAACAGGGAAACATTCTCAATCAAAAGAGAGAATAGGATTAATGATACAACGTATTTTTTGCGATCTGTATTGTTGTTAGAGTTTTCTAATACCTTACCAAGGTATTCTACGCGTTCTCTAATTACGGGAATTGTCAATAAATCTTCGAACTCATCATTATATCCCAATACGTCTAATAGACGTGAATATGCCTCAGAGTGTCTAAATTCACATTCTGCAAAAGTACTACCCAATCCATTGAATTCTGGTTTTGGGAAATGTTGATAAAGGTTACCCCAAAATGTCTTGACTGCAACTTCTATCTGAGCAATAGCCAATAAACTGTGTTTGATAGCTATTTGTTCTTCTTTTGTTAGGTGTGAATGAAAATCTTGCGTGTCAGCAGTGAAGTCTACTTCACTATGAACCCAAAATGACTTATTAATAGCATCTGTGAATTGGTAAATTCCAGGATACTCAAACGGTTTGTAGTTAACTCTTTTATCAAAAATAGACATAGCAAAAAAAATTTATTTTAATAATCCGTTGCTTGTTTCACCCTAATTAGATAGGACATTTTATACCCTCAAAAATATTGATTCTTGCAGTATTAGGTGCTGCCGAGGAATATAAAGTAGGTTGAATTACAAGTTTTTGTAAAAGCTAAGATAGGACATATTGAGAGGTCATTCAACCTTTGGATTTTAAATATTTGAATTAGTTATCAACAAAGTATTAATAACTTAATTATTGTAATTTTTTGTATTTATCATATTTAAATTTCTCGCTTTAGTGTAGTTGTATATTTTTTTATTTCTCTCTGTTTATTGCACGATTATTCTCAACGTTGTTGTAAAGTATGTTGTTTTTTTCTTTTTGATAATAGCATAAATAAAAAGACCTTAAAAATTAATTTAAGGTCTTTTTATGGTTTATTACGACAAGGGTTCTACGATGTCTCTCCATGCTTGAAGTTCTGGTATTCCAGGTTTTCGTTTGCCAAAAAACTGTACTATTATTTCCCCCATTTCATTGAATACTTCAATGGCAGTTACGATACCGTCTTCAGTTGGTTTTCGCACAATCCATGTTTGGGCGATTTTGTCCATATCCAAATGCATATTGAAGTCTGGGTCTAATACATTATACCAGTTTTGGTGCCACATCAGGCGTTTTACTTCACCAGTGTGAATTTGTATATTTCCTCTATTTCCTACAAATACCATTATTGGTGTTTGCATCTCAGCTGCTTTTTCGAGCATGGTGATTATGCTTTCTTTGCTTATCTGTTTGGCGTGAAACTCATCAGGCGCTAAACGCAATGCTTGTGTTCTTGTCAAGTGATGTTTCTTTAAAAGAGAGAAGAAGTTGTGCGTATCTTTTAACTCTTTCCATTCTTGTTGAAAAGTTTTTACGTCTATTTCTTCATCTAATTTCTCATCGAGATTAACCTGATAGGCTTCTGTTGGCTCATGTGAGTCTTGGTTGTCTGATCTGTACTTTTTGACTAAGGCATCAAAAGCTGAATCATCACTTTGAGGGGTTAGGTATATCTTGTGAATTGCCTCTCCATCTTTTCCAAAGAATTGTAAACTCTTTCTCTCTTTGTCACCTGCCATCTCTACTACTGCATACGCCTTAGTCCAATGGCTTAAGAATATGCGCAAATCTATATCGGGATTGACAAATAATCCTGCATGAGGAGACGAAAAATCTGGGTTGCTATACACGCCCTTTCTTTCGTGAACACATTCATTGTTTCTTGTCAATGCCATTACTTTACCTAATTGTTCAATCTCCGATAGAAGTTCAACTAAGTTTGTATTTAATCTTGTTACTGTTTCTCCAATTTGTGTAGCTAATAGTTCAGCTTCGCTTACGTTTAGTTCTGTAGCTGCATTTCGTATTCTCAAGTGAGGATTCTGCTGTTTTAATTCAGCCCAACGTTCCTTTAAAGTAAGTGTTTCTTTGTTCATGTCTTCTAATTTACCCAAAAATGATTAAGGGATTATTGTTAACTGGATTTTTAGTTACCACGCAAGGGAAATTGTAAACACGAGAAATTATTTCTTGTGTAAGTACATTTTCTGGTATATCATAAGATACTTTTTGTCCCTTTTGTAGTAATAAGATTTTATCGGCAAATTGCGCAGCTAAGTTTAAGTCGTGTAAGACTACAATAGCTGTATTGCCTTTAGCCGTAAAATCTTTAATCAATTCTAATATTTTATGCTGATGTAGTACGTCTAAATTATTGAGTGGTTCATCTAAGAATAATAGTTTGTTCTCCACATCGTTGTTGAGTTGTGACAGTACTCTTGCTAAGTGTACTCTTTGTTTTTCACCCCCTGAGAGATGATTGTATTCCCTGCTTTTTAAAGGACATATATCAATGCATTCCATACTGTGTTGAATGGCCTTTTTATCTGCATCAGAGGGAGTGTGATCAAAATAGGGATATCTCCCCATCATGACTACATCTTCTACGTTCAAGGGAATGTCGTTGTTGTGGTGTTGAGAGAACTTCGCTTTGTGCTTAGGTAATTCTTTATCACACCATTTGTCATATTCACATGATTTCAGTAGAATCTTATTTCCCTTTTGGTGTAACTCATTTGCCAAAACACTCAGGAAAGTGGACTTACCTGCACCATTAGGTCCTAATATCGCTATAAACTCACCGTTTTCACAACTGAAGTCTATTTCATTTATGATGTAAGTTTCTCGAGATTTAAAGTTTACTTTTTGTGCTTGTATCATTATAGTGACTTTTTGAATCTTATTAAGATTGCTATGAATACTGGTGCGCCCATGATTGATGTCAATATTCCTATTGGTATCTCTGAAGGCGGTATAATAGATCTACTCAAAGTGTCCGCAACTAATAATAAAATACTTCCACATATTGTCGAAAGTGGGAGTATATAGTAGTAGTTTGATTTGAATATTAAACGCAATATATAGGGTACAATAAGACCAACAAATCCTATAGTACCAGAAAAGGCAACAGAGGTACCTACCATCAATGCAGAAAGCAATACGATGCGTTTCTTGATGCTTTCTACTGGGATACCTAAGTGTGCTGCGTCATTTTCTCCAAGCATCATGGCATTCAGTGATTTGCCTTTGTTTATTAGCAGTATTACGGCAATAAGCATCACGACTGCTAAGATGCTTACTTTTGTCCACGTAGCTCCAGCGAGACTTCCTAAAGTCCAGAAGGTTAAGTTTCTCAATTCTTCTTCTTCTGAGATATAGGTTAGTAGTCCTGTGGCTGCCCCTGTAAGTGCTGTGATAGCAACACCTGACAAAAGTAGGACGCTTACATTAGTCTTTCCTTTTGAGGTTGACATTCTGTACACGAACGTCATCGTTATCATGGCACCTATAAAACTCATTAAACTCAATAAGGAGTAGTGAACTGCCTCTGGTATGTAAGCTTTAATATAATGCCCAAGTACAATTGTTATTGCTGCAAATAGTACTGAACCAGCTGTAACTCCAATTAGATCTGGTGATGCTAAAGGGTTCTTGAACATTCCTTGTAAGGTTGTTCCAGATAGCGATAGCGCGGCACCTACTAAAATAGCCATAATGACACGTGGTAATCGCACGTCTAAAAACACATAGCTATCACTTGGGGTTACTTCTTCTTGGGTAAAGATGATTTTGATTATTGTTTGGATGCTTCCATCTTCAAACTTATAAACTCCAATGAAAATTGATACTAACGCAATTGTAATTAATAGAATGGAAAGGATTATAAGGTAAAAAGAGAGTTTTCTTTGCATTTTGTTTATTGTTGTTTAGCGAATAGGGTGTTAAGCTCTTTTGTTGCTTGGCCAAGTCTCGGTCCATATCCACTTAAAAGTTGCCCGTCCATTGCAATGATATTCTTGTTCTTTCCTGCATTGGTTTTGTCTATTCCCTCAATTTTTAAAACGCCATCAACGCCTCCCATACTCTGGATTCCTGAAGTAAACATTAGAATGTAATCTGGATTTGTATTTAAAAGAGATTCGGGAGTTAATGGTTTGTAACCTTTAAATTCTGTTATCGCATTTTGACCACCAGCTAATTGAATGATGTTATTTACAGGGGTTTCATCTCCTGCTACCATCAACATAGATGCTCCTCTTGCGTATATGAATAGTACTTTTGGAGCTACTTCAAATTGGTGTAGATTTTCCATGTCTTTTTGGATATTAGCACTGATGTGCTCATAATCTGTTATGTTTAAGGATGTTGCTATTTGCTTTACTAAGTCCTTTGTTCCTTGTACAGTGTACTTTTGATCTATTAACTCTAATTTTATTCCTGAATTGGCAATTTGGTTCTTAAGATCTTCGTTTATGTCTTTTGTGATAGCGAATATAGTCGTTGGTTTCAAAGACATTAAGCTTTCTATTGATATTTTACTCGTGTGATTTAAATCTGTAGCTGTTTTCTTTATATCCTCAGGATAAGTACTTGTAACATCGACACCTACGATATTATCTTTTTTACCTAATTCTACTAAGATTTCAGTTATCGTTCCATTCAAAGAGATGATTCTTTCTTCGATTTGCGGTTGTTCTGTTTTCTTTTGGTTACAAGAAATGAACACAAGGGTTAAGAGTGTTAATGCAATAAGTTTTTTCATTTTTATACTAATTTGAATTGAATCTAAATTGAGGCAAAAATATGAGGTTTTTGCTCCGGAACAAAACATATTTAGATTAATTTTAAATTAATATATTGTACTGAAAAGTATAGTATTGATTATCTTTGCTGTGAATTGTGCATTACTTTAAAAGCACAGGAATTATTAAGTAATAAAATTGAATAGTAGTATGTTAGATATAAAATCAATTCGAAAAGACTTTCCAATTCTTACACAACAAGTGAATGGAAAGCCATTAGTGTATTTTGATAATGCGGCTACTGCTCAAAAGCCAAAAGTTGTCGAGGATGCTATAATCAAGTATTACGAGACAATCAATGCAAATATTCATCGCGGAGTACATACGTTAAGCCAATTGGCTACCGATGCATATGAAGAAGCTAGAGCCAAAATACAAAATCATATAAATGCTAAGCACAACCACGAAATTATTTTCACTGCTGGGACTACTTTTAGTATAAACCTTGTAGCTAATGGTTTTGGTAGCTTATTAAAAGCAGGTGATGAGGTAGTCATTTCTGCTTTAGAACACCACTCTAATATTGTGCCTTGGCAGTTCGCTTGTGAGCGTTCAGGTGCTACTTTAAAGGTCATTCCGATGAATGAGCATGGAGAGCTTATCATGGAAGAATACGATAAGCTTTTGAATGAGAACACAAAGGTTGTGGCAGTGTCACATATTTCTAATGCTTTGGGGACTATTAACCCAATTCGCGAGATTATAAAGAAGGCTCATCAGTTCGGTGCGGCAGTTCTAATTGACGGTGCTCAAGCTACTCCACATATACGCCCTGACGTTGTTGAGTTGGACTGTGACTTTTATGTGTTTTCAGGACACAAAGTTTGCGGACCTACTGGTACTGGGATTTTGTACGGAAAAGAGGAGTGGTTGAATAAACTGCCTCCTTACCAAGGTGGAGGAGAGATGATCAAAACAGTTACATTTGAAAAGACAACTTATGCGTGTTTACCACATAAGTTTGAGGCTGGAACTCCTAACATAGCAGGGGGAATTGTCTTAGGTCATGCCATTGATTATTTGAATGGGATTGGCTTTGACAATATTGCTGCTTATGAACACGAACTGTTAGAGTATGGAACAAAGCGCTTGTTGGAAATTGAAGGATTGAAAATTATAGGTACGGCACAAGAGAAAACTTCGGTGATTTCATTTAATATTGAGGGAATTCACCCTTATGATATTGGGGTAATTGTCGATAAATTGGGTGTTGCAGTACGAACAGGTCACCACTGTACGCAGCCGATTATGGACTTTTTCGGTATTCCTGGGACAGTAAGAGCGTCTTTTAGTTTTTACAATACCAAAGAGGAGATTGACATCTTAGTCGAAGCTGTAAAGAAGGCTAAAATGATGCTTTCGTAATAGAGAATAATAATAAGAAAAAACAATATGACAATCAAAGAAGCACAAGAAGAAATCATTGATGAGTTTTCAATGTTTGATGATTGGATGCAACGCTACGAGTATATTATCGAATTAGGTAAGTCATTACCGTTAATCGACGAGAAATATCAAGTAGCTGAAAACTTAATTAAAGGCTGTCAATCGCAAGTTTGGCTGCATGCTGAAGAAAGTGAAGGAAACGTTTTTTTCACTGCAAATAGCGATGCTATTTTAACGAAGGGGATTATAGCTATTCTGATTAGGGTATTTTCTGGACAGAAGGCTGTTGACATTATGGATGCAGACCTTGGGTTTATTGACGATATCGGTTTAAAGGAGCATTTATCGCCAACGCGTGCAAATGGTCTTGTTTCGATGATTAAACAAATTAAAATGTATGCCTTAGCTTATCAAGCTAAAAATTAATCAGAGCAAATTATGGAAGAAATAGATGTACAAAAATTAGGAGAAAATATCGTAGGTATTCTTAAGACTATTTATGACCCTGAGATTCCTGTAGATATTTATGAATTAGGATTGATTTACGACGTATTCGTAAATGAAACAAATGATGTTAAAATTCTGATGACTTTAACTTCACCAAACTGCCCTGTGGCTGAAACACTGCCGATGGAAGTAGAGGAGAAGGTCAAATCTATTGACAACGTCAAAGGAGTTGAAATTGAGCTTACATTTGATCCACCTTGGACAAAAGACTTGATGAGTGAAGAAGCTAAGTTAGAGTTGGGAATGCTGTAATTATGGAAGGAGAAATTGTAAATAAAGTTGCCAATAGTGCTTTGAAAGTTTTCGACTTAGAGGACTATTATCCTACTAATCCTCGATTAGAGATAGACATTGCTCAATGGTTGTATGAGGGATTTGTGTTGCGTGAGAAAGAGTTTAGAGCTGCCTTGAAGGAAGTAGATTGGAATCAATATCAAAATGCGTATGTAGGTTTGTATTGTTCAACAGATGCGATTTTACCTGCTTGGGCGTATATGGTTTTAACCAGCCACCTACAACCTGTTGCAAAACGTGTGTTTTTAGGTGATAAAGCACATTTGGAAAAATCAATTTATCAAGAAATTTTATTTAGTATAAATTACGCTGAATATAGGGATTTACCAGTTATTATTAAAGGGTGCTCAAATAAGGCAATCCCAGAGGAGGCCTACGTTTTGTCTACTCAATTGATGATGGAACACGCTCGCTCAGTTATGTTTGGTGAAGCCTGTTCGGCAGTACCTGTTTATAAGCGAAGTCTTAAAAAATAGATCGCATTATTTGGATTTTATATTTTTGTTTAAAAATTTAACAATATGAAAAAATTCTTATTAAGTTTATTAGCTGTTTCTGCTTTTTATTCATCTCATGCTCAAGAAGCTGAGACTACGGAAGTAACTGGTCCATGGAAATCTAAAGGGAACTTTGCAGTTCTTGTGAGCCAATCGAGTTTCTCAAACTGGCAAGCTGGTGGAGATAATAACTTTTCTGGAAATTTGAATTTGAATTATGATTTGAATTACCAAAAAGAGGATTGGACTTGGGATAACAAGTTAATCGTGAACTATGGTTTTACGAAGCTAAAAGGGGAGGACCAAAAGAAAACTAATGACCGTTTAGAGTTGAATTCAGTTTTAGGTAAGCAAGCGTCTAACAATTGGTACTATTCATTATTCTTAAACTTTAAGACACAAATGGATAGAGGAACAGATAAAGACGGTGGATACAATTCACACTTTATGTCTCCTGCTTACTTACAAATCGGACCTGGTATGTTGTGGAAGAAAAATGATAACTTAAAAGTTAACATTGCTCCTGCAACTTCGAGATTTATCTTCGTTCACAGTCATTTTACTGATTTTGGAGACGCTTTTGGTGTTGAGAAAGGAAAATCAATGGAGTATCAACTGGGGATGTCTATCAACGGATACTACAAATTCGACATTATGGAGAATGTATCTGCTGAGAATATCTTAAACCTTTATTCTAATTATTTAGAAAAACCAGGAAACGTTGTAGTTGACTATCAATTGAACTTAGTGATGAAAATCAACAAGTACTTATCAACTAACTTTACTTTCCAAGCGGTTTACGATGACCAAGCTTACAAAGGATTTCAGTTAAGAGAAGTATTAGGAGTTGGCTTAAGCTATAATTTCTAAGAAAGCTATCTTTTAAAGAATATGAAAAAGGCACAATACGATTTAGCGTATTGTGCCTTTTTTATTATAGAAGGTTGATGCCTTGTTTTATTGCGTCTTCTCTTACTTGGTCTGGCCAAATACTTGCTTGGACTTCTCCAATGTGTTTTTTCTTTAAGAGAAACATACATATTCTCGATTGTCCTAATCCACCACCTATGGATAGTGGTAACTGATCCGTCAACAATAAATTGTGATAGTATAACTTTGATTTGTCTTGTGATCCAGTTAAGGCCAATTGATGTTCCAATGCATCTTTATCTACTCGAACCCCCATGGAAGATAATTCTAATGAGCGACTCAACTCTTCATCCCATACAAGCAAATCCCCATTTAAACCGTGGTACTTGTCTTCTGAGATAGTACTCCAATCGTCATAATCACTTGAGCGACTATCATGGGATTCTCCGTTGCTTAATTTGTAGCCAACTCCTATGATAAATACAGCGCCATATTCTTTCGCTATGGCATGTTCTCTATCTTTTGGAGTTAGTGTAGGGTAAAGTTGTAAAAGTTGCTCAGAATGAATAAAAGATAGCTTTTTAGGCAATACTCTTTCGTATCCATACTGCAAGTGAACTTCTTCTTCCGTGTTTAGCAGGGATTGATAGATCAGTCTCACAATTTTCTTTAAGTAACTCAAACTTCGATCTACTTTGTCAATCTTTAATTCCCAATCCCATTGATCTACGTAGATTGAGTGTATTGGGCTACTGTCTTCATCAGGACGCAAAGCTCTCATATCCGTTAAGATACCTTCATGAACTTCTAGCTCTAATTCTTTCAGGCGAATTCTTTTCCACTTCGCCAAAGAGTGGACTACAACACCGTGATTATTGTTAAGAAATTTTACTGGAAACGACACTGGACGCTCGATACCATTCAAGTCATCATTGATTCCTGTTCCTTCATTCACGATCATTGGAGATGAGATAGGGTACAAGTTCAATGCATTGCATAAGTTTTGAGAAAATGTTTTCTTAACTAGTGCAATGGCTTCTTCGGTTTGTAAAATTTCTTGTTTACTCATGATATTTAATTTTTAAAATGTTTCAGTTTAAAGCAAAAAAAAGCTCCTCGAAAGAGGAGCTTTAAACGGATAATGAAATAATATATAATTAACTTAAATCAAAAACAATAGCATCCCTCTTTGAATCGTACGGCGAATTCAAATTATTATTAGAGATATTATTATTTAATGATTGATACATATAATCTTTGTTTTTTATGTAAGTGTAAATGTAGTAATTTTTTT